>CAZFSQ010000151.1:0-6021 GCA_964521975.1 uncultured Oligoflexales bacterium
AGAAGAGTTAATGCAAAACCTCGATAAGCGTCTTTGGGAATTAGATGATCATGAAATTTATTGATGCTGATGGTGCTACGCTAATTGATGAGGAGACAAAAAAAGGTTTAATTCCCCCTTTAACCATGCAGCATGAATTGAACGCATTTGAGCATACTAATATTAGTATTGCTGTCGAGTGGGCTTTTAAAAGTAAAAAAATGAAAAAAATTCTTGTGAGTGTTGTGGGTATACAATTACTACATCAAAAGATGTTCAATCAAACATGGAAATGGGCTGGAAAATTTAGGCAAAAGCAAGTGAATATGGGAGTTCATTGGATACAGATTTCTGAGCAACTCAAAGTTCTTTGTGATGATGTCATTTATTGGGAGGAGAATGATGTATTTGATCTTATCGAAATTGCAGTGCGGTTTCATCATCGGCTCGTTCAAATTCATCCATTTTTAAATGGTAATGGCCGCGTGAGTCGTCTAGCCGCTGATTTATTTTTATTTTATCGAAAACAAAAAAAATTAACCTGGGGAAAACAAAAAAATCTTATCAAAAACAATCCTGATCGGCGTAAATATATTGTTGCTTTGCAAGAAGCTGATGAAGGTGACTATAAAAAGTTGATTCAGTTTGCTACTCTTGTATAAATTTTAATTCCAACAATAATAAAAACCAAAACTCCAGCAAACCATTTAAATAGTGTCAAATAACATACGGACAAAGCAATAGCATTTGGCATGTATGGAAATGTATATAAAAGAAAAATGATTCCAAGAGTTTCTAATATATCTAAAATGCCAGGTAAAAGGACGATACATTTTAAACTTCTTGTAAAGGTTTGAAATTTAGAATTTGATATGATTTGAAAATAAAAGATGATTAAAAAAGAATAGGTCAAAATGTATGATAAATCAAATAACTCATGCAAAATGTATTGTTTGCGACCAAGTTCATTTAACTGAGTAAATAAAAAATTAATATCTTCTGGTTGATACCAAAGGCGAACATCAAGGCTATCTTTTCCAGGAGTGTGCGTTGTTAAAAACCAAGTACCGAAACAAAAATAAAAGATGATTAGATATTTCATGGGAATTTACCTCGATAAAAAATCATCAAAACTTTTTTGCTCTAAAGCTTTTCCAGCGTTGATTTGTTCTGGTGTAATTGTACCCAACTGTTCGGCAACTTTTTTCATGCCATTATCAAAAATGAATTCACCGTGAGGAAAAATAAGACCGAATGCATTGTTAAAACTAAAAAAAGCCCATGGATCAAAAGTTGTATCAAAAATGTTTTTTGACCACGTAAGTTGTGATGAATCTAAATTTAAAATTTCGAGAATGGTTTTTCCTAGATCAAGTTGCGAGGATGGAGCAGACCAGACTTTAGGAGTATCTTGGTGAAGTGCCCCCCCTAACCAAAGCATGGGAACTTTAAAATCATCCGAAATTTTTTCGCTTGGAAAGGCACGATGGCCATGATCCGCTTGAATGATGATCCAAGAGTTGTTCCATAGAGAAGATGTTTTCAGTTGGTTTATAAAATCATTGAGTGAGTTATCTGTATAACGCATTGCTTTAACAAAGCGTTCTTCAAGTGAGTTCTGATAATTCAGGTCATCGGGTAAATCAAAAGGTTCATGACTGGTTAAGGTTAAAAAAGAGAAAAAAAATGGTTGGGGAATTTTTAGAATATCTTGGCCTAAATATTTAAAAGCATCGTGATCGTAAATTCCCCAACTGTTTCTTGAGAGGTGCTGAGGAAAATCATCGAGTGCCTGGATATGCGTGAACGACCCATTTTTTAAGTAAGCCCACATATTTGCAAATTCAAGTCGTCCTCCATAATTAAATGATGTTGTATAGCCAGCATTTTTTAAAACGGATGGAAACTGAAAGAGCGATAATGATTTAGAGGGAACCGTGAGAATGGAAAAATTGGGTAGAGTAGGGTAGCCGCTAAAGATCGACGTGATGGCTTTATCCGTGCGGTGAGCATTCGCAAAATAGTTATCAAAATAAATTCCTTCGTGAATTAAATTTTCAAAATGTGGGACAATCGGTTGATTTTGCCAAGACCTGCCGATAATTTTTCCGGTGAAACTTTCCCAGATGATAAAAATGATATTAGGTTTTTCTCTCAAGTCTTCTCGAAATAATTTGAAAGGTGGATCAATTTTATTACGGGGTAAATGGAGATAAGAAAATTTCTGTTCTAATTCAGTGGGATTAAAAAAAACATAAGGATTTTCTTTGATCTCATTTTTATAAATGGAGAAGAAAAAATTCCAAGGGGCATTGATCGAGACCAAATTAGCAAAACGGTTCGAGCTGAAAAATACATCAGATTGATTAATAGGAATTCGGCCAACATTTCCGCGAATGGGAAGGATAAGCAAAATCATAGAGAGAAAATAAGTTAATGGAGATAACGATGGGGGGGGGAGAAAAATTTTATTTAAAATAAAAAAACCAATCCACGTTTGAACTGCAATAAAAAGTAGCGTGATGAAAACCTGTAACAAAGAAAAAGTGGCAAAACTCTCTTTGGGTGTATCCAAATATTTAAAAATAGATACATCGAGGTGATTACCCCAATTTTCAAAGGAGAGAATATCACCCACAAAAATTAAGCTTAAAATAAATAAAATAAATAAAATATAAATCTTGAAAAAAATGGAGATTACTTTTTTATTGATAAGGATAAGAAGTAAATTAAAAATCAAAAATAAGGCCGTGATGTAACCAGAAAAACTCATGTCCAGTTTTAAGCTATAAAAAAAAATTCCTAATTGATCGGAAAGTGGCAATTCTAAAAATTTATTTTTGAAATAAAAAAGAAAAAGAATTTTTTCATAAAAGAAAAAAACAATCCAGAAACAGAAGAATTTCAGAGGGAACAAATGTTTTCGCATGGGAACCACCAGTAAATATGATAAAATCAAATTATGACTGAACAAAATAAATTTAAAAACATGAGATTCTCCTATGACAGAGAATCAGGATTTTCTATCATTGAAGTCATTCTCACATTAGGGATCTTAGCGACCTTAGTTATGGCTGTTTCGATGATCATGCGGTCGAGTTTTGACATTCGTTTTTCACTATCGGAAGATGCCAAGGCTTCTCATCGTCTGTCCGCAGCGATTCAAAAAATTTCTTCTGATTTAGAACATGCGTTTATTGTTTCAACAAAAGATCTTGATCGTGGGCCAACCACCCGAACCACTAAAACATTGTTTAGTATTGAGTCACGAACTGGTGCGGATAAATTGATGCTGACGACCATGAATCATCGAGCGATGGAAAAAGGTCAGAGTGAATCAGATCAAGCGTTTATTGTGTGGGAATTAAAGCAAGATGACAAGGGTTCTGGGTTAAAGCATTTATATCGTGGTGAGACAACAACGTTACCTGAAGATTTTCAAGATGAACCCAAGTTGCGTTGTGTGGCCAAGTATATCAAATCATTTCAAGTGACACCTTGGAATGGAGAGCGGTTTGTTCGAGAAACGTGGAATTCCAACCGCAGTGATTATAGAAATTTATTACCGACGATGGTGAAAATAGAAATTTTAGGATTGCCTGAAGAACCTTTGGATGGTGCGAGTGAGAGTGAAGTTAAAGATGAAATGCTGGTTAAATATTCAACGGTAGTTTATTTGCCAACCAGTTTTGGAATGAAAGAACCAAAAGACCCAACAGGAACATTGCGATGGTATTAATATGAAAAAATTGAATTGGCCTAAAACTTATTTTGGTTTTCCTGTGGCAAAAGATGGAGAAAAAAAACAGCGTGGGGTGGCTCTCATTATTGCTATTTTAGTCATCTGTATGATGATGATTTTTACAACGGACTTAATTATTTCATCGCAAGTCAATTTGGAATTAGCGATTGCGAATCGAGATAATGTGAAAGCTGAATATATGGCAAGATCGGCAGCCAATTTAGCGATATTTTTAGTAACGATAGATTATGGCATTGATCTTTTTTTGGCTAGTCCGCAATCTCCGATGAAAACTCTCCCATCGGACAGTATAGGAGATGTTTGGTCGCTAATGAATGGCATACCGATTGGTGGGGCAACTCTTGAGATGCTGGGGTCGATGCAAGAACAATTTAATTTAAGTGGTGTGACCGATTCACGTATTTTAGATCAAATGAAATTGTTCGATGGTGAATTTACCTTAGATGTTAAAGATGAGAATCAAAAAATTAATATCAATTATTGTCATCAAGGAAAATGCAGTGAAGTGATGGCCATGGTGGAGGCTCTTATGAGTTGTCCGGCAGAGACGTTATTTTTAGAGCAGAAAGATATTAAGGCAAAAGAGATGGCTTATAAAATAAAAGATTTTGTGGATAGCGATAATAAAGCATCTTCAGAATCAGGGCAGAGCGATGAAGATGATCCATATATGAAAAGAACCCCTAAGCATCGTGCGAAAAATGCTCCTTTGGATAGTTTAGATGAGTTGAAAATGGTGGATGGTTGGGACGAAGAATTGCATAAAGTTTTTTCTTCCTTCTTTACCGTGTATCCATTTCAAAAGACAGGACAGGACAAATCAAAAATCAATATCAATACAGCGAGCCGAGAGATGCTTTCATGTCTTGTGGGGGTGAATGTTGATTGTGAGGATAAAACGGCTGTAGGGTTGAGTAAAAGGAATGCGGATAAAACAGCATTGGCAACTTCAGCGAAAGATGTCCCGAATGTTCTGAATGATTTATTTTGTTATCAAGGTGGTAGTGTCGAAGAAGGTGGCAGTGGTGATAATAAAGCAAGTTGGTTTACCAATGTGTCGGATACTTTTCATATCCATGCAAAAGGTTCTGTAGAAAAACAAGAAAAAAATCTTGAGGTCATTGTTCAAAGGACCATACCTGATGGAAAAAATATCAAAACTGGATATCGAGTTTTATACTGGAAGATGCTTTGATTTTTCTCTTTTATGAATTAAGTATGCGTTTATAAATGTTCGCAATTCACCGTCTAAAGTTGCATCAGGGTCATGACTTTCATAGCTAGTGCGGTGATCCTTTGCCAATTTATATGGATGAAGAACATAACTTCTAATCTGATGCCCCCAAGAAATGTCAGTCTTAGTATCTTCGATCTCTTGCAACGATTTTTGCTTTTTTGCGAGTTCATGTTCATAGAGACGCGATTTGAGTAATTTCATTGCTTGATCCCGATTTTGGTGCTGTGATCTTTGATTTTGACATTGAACCACGATATTGGTTGGTAAATGAGTAATGCGAATTGCCGACTCTGTTTTATTGACATGCTGTCCACCAGCTCCAGAGGAACGGTAAGTATCGACTCGTAAATCCGAATCTTTGATTTCAATTTCAATCGAGTCGTCTACAATCGGACTAACAAATACAGAAGCGAAACTGGTATGACGTCGAGCATTTGCATCGAAAGGGCTTATTCGCACGAGGCGATGGACACCGATTTCAGAGGATAAAAGCCCAAAAGCAAAAGTGCCTTTAACTCCAATCGTGGTGCTTTTAATTCCAGCACCCTCACCATCTTGGGTGTCATAAACTTCTGTCACCCAATTTTCACGCTCACAAAATCTCAAATACATTCGCATGAGCATGGCGGCCCAATCACAGGACTCCGTTCCTCCTGCTCCTGCATTGATGGTAATAACGGCATCATTCATATCCAATTCACCACCGAGGAGAGTTTCAATTTCAATGCGTTCCATTTCTTTTCTGAGTTGCTCGGCAAGAGATTGAGCTTCTAGTACATATTCCTCGGCCCCTTCTTCGGCGAGTTCAAGAGCAGCACAAAAATCTTGATAATGAGATTGTAAATTTTCTGAACGAGAAATAGCTGTTTCTAAACTTTTTTTCTCTCTTAAAATTTGTGATGCTTGTTTTGGATCATTCCAAAGATCAGGGTTTTCAGATACCCGTTTTTCAATATCCGTTAGTTTTTTTTCTTTTATAGGGATATCAAAGAAACCCCCAAACTTGCTTGAATTTTTCTTTGATATGATTTGATTCGTATAC
>CAZFSQ010000152.1:0-5996 GCA_964521975.1 uncultured Oligoflexales bacterium
TTAATGTTCCTTGGCCAAGATGGGAAAATTTCGCCCGATGTGACGAAGCATAGTTTTCAAATACTTCAATAAATGCTATGCCAATAATTTTTCTTTTTTCTTCTGGATCACTCACTTGAAAAAGATTTCGCAAAAATAATTTTTTTGCGTCAAGAATTTCAAAATTTTTTAACCCCAAACTTTCCAAATTTTCTTTAACCCAAAGAGCTTCATTTTTTCTTAAGAGTCCATGATCAACAAGCACAGCAAAGACTCTATCCGGGCCAAGAGCTTTAAGAATACAAGCCGCCGCCACGGTTGAATCTACTCCACCAGAGAGGGCCATGAGCACTTTTCCGTCTGTGCCAACGATCCTTTTTATATTTGCGAGAGTTGACTCTAAAATATTTTTCGAGTCCCAATCGGCTGTCATTTGACAAATCGTAACCGCAAAATTAAAAAGAATTTTTTTCCCATTCTCTGTGTGATGAACTTCAGGATGAAACTGCAAAATATAAAAATTCCTATTGGGATCATAGGCCGCTGCAACAACTTGACCCTCTGTTTTTGCAATTTGAATAAATCCTAGAGGAAGTTTTTCAATATCGTCCCCGTGACTCATCCACACTGTTTGCCCATGTTCTATATTTTGAAATAGGGGCGAGGAATCATTTTTAGAAATTACTATTTTGCTTTTACCATATTCTCTTGCTGCGGATGAGCGAACCCCCCCACCTAATTCATTCACCAGGAGTTGCATCCCGTAACATATACCTAATATGGGTACATTTGATGTACTAACCCACGGGGGAATTTTTCGTGATCCCTCATCAAGGACAGAATCAGGGCCTCCGCTTAAAATAATTCCTTGAATTTTAAAATGATTCGGCATTTCTAAAATTGTCGAAGAAAAAATTTCGGAATAAATACCAATTTCTCTAAGTTTCCTTGCGATTAAAAGAGTATATTGTGAACCATAATCAATAATGGCTATGCCGAGGGTATTCTTCATAATGTAAAAATCCTAGCACTTGACACCTAAAAGTTCATGCTTATTTTGAATCATGTGGCTTGAAAAACAGGCCAAAAGAAACAGCAACAAAATTATAGAGGAGAAACAGTATATGAAACCAACATTATTCAACCCGCTTAGAAGTCTACGTCAATTAGAGAACGATCCATTTTCTTTATTTAGCCGACCATTTGATGACTATTTTGATAAACTTTGGGGAGGCACAAATTTACCCACAACTTGGGAAACTACTGAGAGGGCATGGTCGCAATTTTCACCTACGGTCGAATTGAAAGAAAAAAATAATATGCTCACAGTAACAGCCGAAGTTCCTGGTGTGGATGAAAAAGATCTTGATATCACTCTCGATGAGAAAATGCTCTCTATCAAAGGCGAAAAGAAATTTGAGAAAACTCACGACGAAAAAGATTATCACTATAGTGAACGTCGCTTTGGTTCATTTCACAGGCAAATTCCTTTGCCCTATGAAGTCAACCGTGAGAAAGTTCGAGCCACTTTTAAGAATGGAGTATTAAATATTGAACTTGAAAAAAATGATCGTACTAAAGAAATGACAAGAAAGATCCCGATCAGTCAAACTCACTAAACATGTGATGTTTTCGACGACGGAAAAAGGCCACGATGAGTGGCCTTTTTTTTATTTTCTGTCTCTGTTGTTATCAAATTTTAATTTTATAATTCGTCTTAAAATCATTTAAATCTAGTGTGAAATCAAAATCAAATACCCGATTTTTTTCTGTTAAATCTAAGTTATAATCTTCTATATAGTAAAAAGGATCACCCTTAAAGTTTGTTAAAATATTTTTCTTTTTTAATTCAGCTTTTTGTTTTGCATCATCGTTAAAATCTTCACCTGCGAAAGTGAATTTTTTTATTGAATCCTCGCTAATAACTCCAGATAAATATTGATTTGCTTGACCTAAATAGAACGAAAATCCATTTTCCGAAATTGTAATACCATTAATTTTAGCATCAGTAACTTTTATAGAATCACTTTTTTTATCTACATTAAAAATTATTAAAAAATGGGATCGCGAAATGTATCCATTAGATCGCATAACCTGAACATTATTATAGTCTCCTGTAACTCTAAATGAATTATCAACAGGAGTTTTTTCTTCTTCTTTAAGTTTTATTTCTTCCGCTTTTTTATCCTCTTTATTGGCATTTACGGGAGCATTATTTGTTATGGCTACTTCAGGAGTTTTTTCTTCTGGCTTTTTTTCCTCAGGTTTTTTCTCTTCCACTTTTTCTTCTGGTTTGATGACCCCAGCTTTTTTATTATCTTCTTTCTTCCCGCAACTTGCTCCTACCAAAGCCAGCACCATCGCTAACTTTCCTAAATGCTTGATTTTCACTTTTGACTCCTGTAATTCGGTTTTTAATTAAAATAAAACACTCTATTAAAATACATCTTTTTTTTTAATGTCTATTTTTATTTTATAAATTTTATTTATTTTAATATTTTTTAATAATATTAAGAAATTGAAGATTTTCTATCAACCCTCTCTCGGCCACTCCCTTAAAAAATTATTCTGCGTCCAAACAATTTTTTCTGGCACATGAATATTTTGATATGCTTTTGATAAATGAAGTACAACTTCAGACCATTTAATTTCAATTGTCCATCTTGTAGGGACAACAAAATCAACTTCACCTTGGCTATTAGAAAAAAAACATTTTTTATATGACTCATAGTGGCTAAGAATGGTTTTTAACCACGAACCTTTTCCCACCTGCCTTGGACCACGAATAATATAAAATCCTTTTTCTTTAGGAATAAACGGAAACTTTCTTTGAAATGGCATTTTTTGCATCAATGTTAAGTGTCTATCTGATTTTTCCCAACCTTAATTTTCCCAAAAATTATGCACATTTATATGTTGCATTTTCAAATCTGGTCAGTGTCAAATGTAATTTTGGTCAATGGATTTTATGAATTTGGTCAGTATAAAATTAATCACATGACCCTTTTGCAACCACAGCCTAAAATGATATTATAATTTTCCTATGAGTAAACTAACTTCAACACACCACCAAAAAGAAATCTCAACACTTAACCCACTTCAAGTTTATTTAGCTCAAGTGGGAAAATATCCTCTCCTTGAACCCCATGAAGAATATGAACTCGCTGTTAAATTTTATGAGCATGGTGACCGTGAAGCTGCTGAAAGATTGGTTACGTCCAATTTGAGGTTTGTCGTCAAAATTGCTATGGATTTTTCTAACTCACAAACAAGCGTGATGGATCTCATTCAAGAGGGTAATTATGGCTTGATGCAGGCCGTAAAAAAATTTAACCCCTATAAAGGAGTCAAACTTACAACCTATTCCTCCTGGTGGATCAAAGCCTATATCTTAAAATTCATCATGGAAAATAAGAGCCAAGTTAAAATCGGAACCACTGAAGCCCAAAGAAAATTATTTTTCACTCTCAAAAAAGAAACTGAGCGACTTTTAAAAGAATATTCTGAAGTAGATACCAAAATGCTTGCCGAACATTTTCATGTCGAAGAAAAAGATGTCGAAGACATGCAAAAAAGATTGTCTCACAGAGATTTTTATCTTGATGCTCCACTCAATGATCAAGAATCGAAAACCCACAAAGATTTATTGGTGGATGAAAAAAAATCTGTTGATGAATTAATTGCTGAACTAGAAATAAAAGATGTTTTTGAAGAACATCTCTTGGAATTTGAAAAAACGCTGAAAGACCGTGAACTCGAAATTTTTAAAGAACGTCTCCTCTCCGAAAATCCTATATCTCTACAAGAACTTGGTACTCGTTACGGTATTTCGCGTGAACGAATTCGCCAAGTCGAAACCAAAATTTTGCAAAATTTGAAAGAATTTGTTAGTAAAAAAGGTATACTCTCAAGTTAACTCTAATCTCAATTTCCCCAGCTTTTCAATCGCTCTATTTTTTCTCGCTTCTTTACTCTTAGAAATAACTTTTTCATGGTTAAAAATTATCCCCTCACCTGCTAAAACGTCGGGTGGTATTTCTTTTAAAAATCGCGACGGTTCTAAAATAATTTCTTCACCATGAAGATTTTTTTTAAGAATATAACTTAAATATAATTTTCTTTTGGCTCTTGTAATCGCAACATAAAAAAGCCTTCTTTCTTCTTCAATCTCATGGGGCTTTTGAGCATTTTTATGAGGAAGGGTATCATCATTTAATCCCACGACAAAAACATGTTCAAACTCAAGCCCCTTGGCTGCATGAATACTCATCAAAGACACCTTGATCAAGCCAATTTTGTATGTTCCTATCTTGAACTTTGTCAGCCAAAGAATTGGCAAACCAATCTGAAAGTGCTCTTAGATGATCGAGTTTTAAAAACTTTGTTTTCTCATCCTTACTATTTTCAATCACTGCTTCCCTCATGTGAAACAGGTGAATAATTTCATCAGAAAATTTTTTAATTTCCTCTTTATTTTTAAGAGGCATTGCTTTTAATTTTAAATAAGCCTCTTTATATTTTTCAAGACCACTTAATATTTTTTTGTTAAACGAATTCGGATTTTCTTGAAAGTTATATTCTAAAATTAATTCTGTCGAGGAACATTTTTTATTTTGAGCTTGCGACTGAATCGTTTCAATAGTTTTTAATCCAATTCCCCAAGGAGGAATTAAAACTGATCGAACAAAAGAAATTTCTTCTTTCGGCTTAAAAAGAACTCGAATAATGGACAAAAAATCACGCACTTCTTTTCGCTCGAAAAAACTCATCCCCCCAAAAATTTGATAGGGGATTTTAAGATCCATGAACCCCGTTTCAAGGTTTCTTCCTTGTTGATTGGTACGATAAAGAACTGCAATCAAATTTTCCTTTTTATTTTCTCTAAGAAAAATCTCGTTACATTTTTCAGCAATGCCACGAGATTCATCCCCTTCTCCCTCCCACACATCGAGTTCAATCTCATTTACATTTTTTTCTTTATCACTCCAAAGATTTTTTTCTTTTCTTTTAGAATTATTGCGAATAACTAAATTCGCCGCATTTAATATGGCATTCGACGAACGATAATTTTGATCGAGAGTGATGATTTCAGTATTAGGCCACATCTTTTCAAAATTGATGATCGTGTGCGGGTCCGCCCCACGCCAACTATAAATTGATTGATCATCATCTCCTACAGCACAAATATTTTCTTTTATGTTAACAAGAAGGGATAAAATTTTTAGTTGCGAAAAATTTGTGTCCTGGAATTCATCGACAAGATAATAATGAAATTGATCGTGATATTTTTTTACAATTTCTCTGTCTTGTAAAAAGAGCCGGTAAACCAAAAAAAGACAGTCGTCAAAATCAATCACATGAGACATTTTTTTGATCGCTTCATAATTCTGATAAACTGTTTTCATTTGAGCGAGATAAATTTCATCTTCAAAGATCAGTGGAACTTTTTCACCGAGCGTTTTTCTTATTTTTTCAAGATAACAATCCTCACTGGACAGAAGATAATTTTTTAAAAGAGATATTTGCGGCAATATATTTTTAGCATTAAGATCCATTTTTTTATTTTCTAATAGAGAAATAGCTTTTTGGCAAAGATCAAGCTGTTCACTTGGAAGAATAATAGAAAACCAAGGAGTTAAATTTAATAATTTAAATTCCTTTCTTAAGATCTTTAGGCAAAAACTGTGAAATGTTCCTAAAAATACTTCTTCAGAAATTTTTCCAGAAATTTTATAAAGTCTTTCCTTCATCTCCTTGGCAGCTTTATTGGTAAATGTAAGAGCAACAATTTTTTCGGGCCGAACTCCCGAAGCAATAATATGGGCTATTCTATGCGTTAAAACTTTTGTTTTCCCTGTTCCCGCACCTGCTAATACGAGTAATGGCCCATTAATTTTTTCAACAGCTTTTTTTTGATTGGGGTTAAGAGATTGATGCATGGAATTAATTTATATGAGTTTTTGAAGTTTTCAAATATGAATACGTTGATAATTAGCTATCCGATTCCATACAAGTAT
>CAZFSQ010000153.1:0-5973 GCA_964521975.1 uncultured Oligoflexales bacterium
CAATCAGTCCAGCCCGATTGTGTGGGGCGATAACGTGATCGTCACGACGGTCCATGGCTTTTATTTTTCTTCAATTGGTATTATTGGTTCAAAATGGGCCGTCAACTGGTGGCAGCACCGCACCCAGATTATGGTAATGACTTCGATCAATGTCGCCTTAACAACTAGCACGGAATATATCTCACGGAGTGTTTCTGCTCCTCTTGCAGAAGAAAAGGAAAATTATCAATTTTTTGTAAAAAATCCAAAAACAGACAAAATTACAATTCATCGAGAATCACTCACCAATATTATCATGACATTTTTAGCTTCGATGCTAGGTGGACCTGTGTTTTTTATTCGAGGTCGATGGAGTCGATTTATTTTTTTCGTTACATTTGGCGTCATCAACTCTGTTACTAGCCAATCTATTGGTTCACTTATCCGCGATGGTATGCTGTTATTTTCTATGCATCGTCTTATTTTTGATTTCTTTTATAATGGTTCTATTAAATTTCTTTTGTTTGAATTTGGTCGCGTACCTATTCTCAAATCGCGGTACAATGTTTTTAAGATTGGCTCCATACGCATTAGTCAAGATTTAGCAAGTACCTTAGCTAAGGTTAATATTTTAAACTTCCTTGGATTTCGCGGGTAAAAAAAATTGATTGATAATTTATTTCCCATAGAAAAACCAAAAAAGATTTTAGTTGTTGATAAAGATCAAGTGGTTCTCAACTTGATGATCAATCAATTGAAGACGATGGAATATAATTCTTTTGATGCTTTCTCCGATGGAGCCGAGGCGTGGCACGCTCTTCAATTTGGAAATTATGATCTCGTCATTATGGAATGGGGTTTAACAAACCTGTCTGGATTTGTAATTTTTAATCGCCTAAGAAGACATGGTAATTATCATTCAGTTCCCGTTCTCATTGTGTCACATGGAATTATCAAAGAAGATTTCCGTTTACTGCAAGAATTTCCTTGCACCGATTTTTTAGAAAAGCCATTTACCAAAGTTTCCTTTGAGAAAAAATTGGGTGAACTTTTAAAAGATACGCAGTGGCATAGAAATAATGTTGATTCGATCAATAAAATTTTAGATGCTTCACAGAAAGATGGTAAAAAAGCCATTTCACTTCTTAAAGATTTTATGAAAAATGCACCTAATCCCATCCCTGTCGCTATCATTGCAGGGCGACAATTACTTAAGAATGAATTTTATCGTGAAGCAGAAAACTTATTTCGTTTAGTCACACAAAAAGATCCGCATTCGATTTTAGCTCTAGGAGAATTGGGTAAAGCACTTCATTTGCAGCAACGCCATCAAGAGGCTTATGATATTCTCTCGATGGTCCAAAAAATTTCTCCTAAAAATTTAGAGCGGCTTTGCTTAATGGGAGAGGTTAAATTAAATGATCTTGATCCAGGAATTGCTCGCAAGCATTTTACTAAAGTCCTCGAACTTGATAGCGATGATGACAAAGCCAAAGCAGGTCTTGTCGTAGCTGGAAATTTAGAAGAACACATGATTACGAATAATAATAAAGATGCTGTGACTTATAATTTTGCCAGTATTGCCAATGCAGTTGGAATTTCATTGGTTCGGCGTGGACGATGCATGGAAGGCATTAAACAATATTTATCTGCCGCAAATTTTGTTTATAAAGATATGGAAAAAACAAAAATAGATTTTAATATTGGTCTTGGTTATCTCCGTTGGAAAAAACCCGAAGAAGCACTCAATTGGTTTAAAAAATCCCATGACTCTGCCAAAGATAAAAGTTTTAAAAAAGCTTTGAAATATATGCAAAAAATTGAAAAACTTTTAAAAGATAATTCCGATGCTAAATCAAAAGATGCTGAAAAAGTTATTCAAGCAAAAGAGCAACAGTTAAATAAAATTATTGAGCAGAGTAAAAATGCAGAAGAAGGAACTGAAGTTGCTGACAAGTTGGGATTGACTAAGCCTGAAGAAACGAAATCGGAAGAAGTGAAGAAAGCTTCTTAGTTTCGATGAAACCATTATTCATAATCACACCCGAAGCGTAGTACTATTAGTGCTACACTATAAGTACTACGCCATCAGAATTGTGTTTACTTATTCACCGCCATTTTAATCTTCGCTTGACCGCTCTGCATTGAAGCATTTTCCATCAAACCCGAATGATAATCATGAAGATCAAAACTATCGACTTGCACGGCTAAGTCGCGTGCTATTTCTGCTTGCTCTAAAACGCGAGCTTCATCGGCTGTAATAATATTCTGTTTGATCGCTTCAGGGATAAGAATTCCAATTCTTTTCTTGGGAAGTTTTTTTGCTTTAACCGCTTGGCGAATTTTTTTGTATACATTATCTGATTGGTAAGAAAGAACGAGAGCATTTTCATAACGTCCCATCCCAATATCTTTACGTGTATCAATAAAAATTCCATCCGTTAATGCATCGCGAAATGCTCCTGGTTTAATAAATTGACGCACAACGCTACGAGCCAATCTATCCGATGGCATAGGACTCATGCGATTAAGACGCGACCAATTTCCAATAATTGTTCTGAAAATAAATTTCAAAACCGGAACATCCATATTGCTAAATAAATCATCAAACCCGTGTTGAATATTGGACAAACAGTATTTCATAACCCAAACAAACACACGAGTGTGTTCATCCTTTTCACCTTCAGCTTCAAACCGACGAAGTGTCGCTGTCGCTAAATACATCCAAGATAAAATGTCGGCAAATTTTCCTGTGATCATTTCTTTGGTTTTAAGACCACCGCCAAAAGTTCCCATCGCTACATCAGCAAAGAAAGCAAAGGAAGCAGATGCCCATGAAAGCTTTTGATAATAGCGTTTTGTTTTGGAAGTTCCCCCCACGCCAAAAGCGAGATGCCCGCGACTCACACTGAGTAAAAGCGAACGACAAGCATTACGCACCACAAAACCAATATGACCCCAGAAGGCCCGATCAAACCCTTTCACATCACCCTCAGCTAGAGATTTCATTTCTTTGAATGCAAAGGGATGGCAACGCAGAGCACCTTGGCCAAAAATAATCATTGTACGAGTTAGAATGTTGGCTCCCTCGACAGTAATCGCAATCGGAATTCCTAAAAATGGATTCGCCAATGTGTTATTCGGTCCTCGCGAAATCGCAGCTCCTCCTAAAATATCCATCGCATCATTAATCACCTTGCGACCAATCTCTGTCATATTATATTTTGCAATCGCAGAAATCACCGCAGGTTTAACACCCACATCTAATGCTCCACCTGTAAACACACGACTTGCTTCTAGCATATAAGTATGTCCAGCAATCCGAGCTAGGGGTTCTTCAACTCCTTCAAATTTTCCAATCGACATACCAAATTGTTTTCGGATTTGACTGTAAGCTGATGTGACTCGTGCTGCTAATTTACTAATCCCGGTTGCAAGTGCTGGAAGAGAAATAGAACGACCTGCCGCCAAACACTCCATGAGCATTTTCCAACCCTTACCCGCTCCATCTTTTCCGCCCACAATTTGATCAACAGAGATCACCACATTTTCACCGCGAGTTGGGCAATTAAAGAATGGAATTCCCATTGGGTTGTGACGTTTACCTAAAACCACACCCTTCGTCTTTGCTGGTACAAGAACGCATGTAATACCTAAATCTTCACCTTTACCTAAAAGATTTTGTGGATCGCGTAATTTAATCGCAAGACCAATCACTGTGGATACCGCAGCGAGAGTGATGTATCTTTTATTCCAATTTAATCGAACATATAATTTTCCATCATCACCCTTGAAAATTTCACCCGATGAGGTAATCGACCCCGCATCAGATCCAGCATGAGGTTCTGTAAGAGCGAAACAAGGAATTTCTTCACCACTCGCCAGACGAGGCAAATAATAATTTTTTTGTTCTTCAGTACCATAGTGAATTAATAACTCTGCTGGCCCAAGTGAATTAGGAACCATAACCGTAATCGCAATCGGAACTGCGTGGGATGAAACTTTATGTACGACTTCACTATGAGCAATCGCTGAAAAACCAAGTCCACCATATTCTTTGGGAATAATCATTCCGAGAAATTTTTTCTCTTTAATAAATTTCCAAACGTTGGGTGGTAAATCACCATGACAATAAACTTCCCAATCACTCACCATTTTGCAAAGTTCTTCAACGGGACCATCTAAAAACTTTTTTTCCTCAGCACTAATCTTCGTATATTTTTCCTGGCGAATACGGCGAAAATTTGGTTTACCAGAAAAAAGTTCACCATCCACCCACACGGCACCAGCTTCAAGAGCTGTTTTTTCCGTCTCAGAAATTTGCGGCATAATTTTTAATTTTTGAATGATCGTTACAATGGCATTCGTAATCAAGAGTCTTCTAATTGGAGTAAAGTTAAAAACCAAAAGCACAGAAGCTACGGAATAAATGAGCGACTCACTCATTCCCCAAAGCCACATCCCATCGAGAATAAAAAACGACCACATCCAAAGCGGAGCACCTATAAATCCCAAAAAAACAAAAAATGTTGCTGTGAGAAAAATTCCAAAATTTCCGTACTCGGCCATCGCTCCGTAAAAAGATGCAAAATCCATAAACTACCTCACTCCATGATTGATTTAAAAAAAATATATCGAATACTATTATGTTAATAGAGTTTGAGAATTAATTATAGTCTTTGGAAAAAATTACTTCGTTGCCAAATCCAATTCGATTTCCAAGTCATCTAAAATCATTTTATCGCCTAATTTTTTAATATCGAAAAATTTGCCGGAATTGTATTTAATATCCCAATCTAAGCGATTGATTTTGAATGCTGCTTTAGCCGATGCTTTTTTCCCATCCACCACAACATCACCCATAAACTTAACGGGTTTAGTTATGTTTTTAATTGTGAGATCCCCCATGATTTCAAATTTATTTTTTTCATTTTTCACTGCGGATGCCGATTTTAAAACAAATTTTCCTATAGGAAATTTTCCTGCATTAAAAAAATCTTCTGATTTTAAATGTGTTTCTAATTTATTTTTATATTCCATATTCGTTAAATCGAGATCCGTAATCGTTGTGAAATCAATCTCAAATTCACCACTTTTAGGAGCACCTTTATCCAACTCAACAAAACCTTGTTTAAGCTTCACCGTTCCATGATGTTCTCCAACAACTTTTTTTCCCTTCCATTTAATTTCACTCTTAGACACATCTAATTCCATTTTTTCTGCCCATGCTGAAAAAGAAAACAGGGCAATCAAAAAACCGATCACTTGTTTCATAAAATTTATTCTCCGTTACTGTTTTTAACTTAAAACCGAATCCACTCTTTGTTTCAATTCCATTCCCGTTTTCCAAAAAGGAAGTTTCTTCGGAGGAACGCTGATTTTCTCTCCCGTTTTTGGATTTCTTCCTTCGTAAGATTTGTATACTCGAACCGTAAACGCACCGAAACCGCGAATTTCTACACGACCCCCTTGCCCTAAGGTGTCACTAATCGTATTAAAGAACATATCTAAAACTTCTTCTGCTTTTGTCAATGTCACATCCGCTCTTTGCGAGAGCATTTCCATAAGTTCACTTTTAACCATAAACATCCCCCTCCAACTCCAAGATCCTATTTTCAAAAAATAACTCTTGTAACATTTTAGCAAATATTTTCCATTGTTTGCAATAGCTCTAAAATAAGTTAAGATAAAAAGAAAGTGAGGTATGAATTCAATGTATATCCAGGCTATTCGATATAAAAAAGCCGATGACCAAAATTTTCGCATATTTCGGACTACGCCAGGTTCAGGGCCCTTGCGTTCCGTTCTAGTTGGAAGTCAAGAAGTCTGCAATGTTTCTGAACTTCTACAAACATTACAATTTGTTTTTATCCAAGACTTGTCCGAAGTAGATAACCAGATCTTATCAGCCTCCATACAATTGATCGACCCCAATGGTGGACAATGGTTTTTAGATCGCACAGCCAGTCAACCTCTCCGTATTTTAAAAGATGG
>CAZFSQ010000154.1:0-5961 GCA_964521975.1 uncultured Oligoflexales bacterium
CAAGCTTCACCCCGCCAGCTTTGCCTCTTCCGCCTGCATGGATTTGAGCTTTAACAACGGCTTTGTCACAATCCAATCGCCGCATTGCAAATTCGGCCTCGATAGGATTTTGTGCGACATATCCTCTGGGCACAGGGACACCATTTTGACGAAATATTTCTTTGGCTTGAAACTCATGAATGTTCATTAACAACTCCCCTCCATTTGAAGATTCAATAACAGAATGTTGAATTGATGATTTTTAATACATGTTTTTCTACGATATCATAGAAAGAATCATCACGACAACGGTCTTTAACTTTAATAATAATTTGTCATGTATTGTCATTATTTAAAGTTGACAGTACATGATGTGTTGTTTACACTTCTAATGTGAAGATTCTTTTTAGAAAGAAGAAATATAATGTGGTTTATACAAACCATGCTTTAGAACAAATGAAGCTAAGGAACATTTCTGAAATAGATGTTTATAGAGAATTGCGAGATGGTATTAAAAAGAAAAAAAATCAGACTGAAAAATATTGGGTGTATACACATTTATCAGGTCGAGATGATAATTTAATTTGTATTTCAATTTCACTTGAAGCAACTAATATAATAGTTATTACAACGTTAATTAATTGGAGTCCCAAATGAAAATCTCATATGATAAAAATGCAGATGCTTTTTGTTTTATTTTCCGCGAGGGAAGAATTTCTCGTGATGAAGAAATTGCTGAGGGCGTTTTTGCGGGGTTTGATAGAAACTCCCATTTGATTGAAATTCAAGTTTTAGATATCTCTAAAATTGAAAACCCGTGGCTGACTTTAGAAGCGGCATCAAAATATTTAGATGTTTCTCAAAGAACGCTTTTACGTTGGATTCAAGGCGGAAAGCTTAAACCTAAAAAAGTTGGCCGTGAATATAGAATCCGACCAGAAGAGCTTAAAAAAATTGGTTCTTGATTTTGTATCGTAAAACTCACTAAGATACCAATTGACGTGGTTATATTTTGAAATTCACGTCATCAAAAAGAAAGATTAATAAAAATGAAAAAAAAACAATATCGAAAAAATAGAGTTTTGATCACGGGTGGGGCTGGGTTTATTGGCAGTCATTTGTGTGAAAATTTTTTAGAAAAAAAATGGGAAGTGATCTGTCTTGATAATTTTTTTACCGGCTCGAAAGAAAACGTAGCACATTTGATGAATCATCCTACTTTTGAAATGGTGCGGCATGACGTCACGCAGCCCTATTTTTGCGAAGTTGAATTAATTTTGAATTTTGCTTGTCCTGCAAGCCCTGTTCACTATCAGCATGATCCTATTAAGACATTGCAAACGAATGTTGTAGGGACCATGAATATGTTAGAACTTGCCAAACGCACGGGGGCAAGAATTTTACAGGCATCTACGTCAGAAGTTTATGGCAATCCTAAAGTTCATCCGCAAACAGAAACTTATTGGGGGAATGTGAATCCTATTGGCGTGCGAAGTTGTTATGACGAAGGCAAACGTGCAGCCGAGACTTTATGTTTTGATTATCATCGTCAACATCATGTTGATATTAAGATGGTGCGAATTTTTAATACCTATGGTCCTCACATGGCTTTGGATGATGGACGTGTGGTGTCTAATTTTATTGTGCAAGCTTTGCGAGGAGAAAATATCACGATCTATGGCGAGGGAAAACAAACCCGCTCTTTTTGTTTTGTTGAAGATCTGGTGAAAATTATTTCTCTCTTTGCTGAGTCAGAAAATAATTTTACAGGTCCCATGAATATAGGTAATGATCGCGAGTTTACCATGATTGAGTTAGCCAATTTAGTTACTCAACTGACGCAATCGAAATCTAAAATTATTCATATGCCACTACCGCAAGATGATCCCGAAGTGCGACGCCCAGACCTTACTGTGGCAAAATCTACATTTGCTTGGGAACCGCGAGTGCATTTAGAAGAGGGGATCAAACGATCAATACCATATTTCAAAAGCAAGCTTGGATTATAATTTTTTTTGTTTTTTCTTGTCAGAAGTTTCAATCACAAGTGCAGGATAAAAATTTAGAAAAAATTCCCATGGGAGAATATTCCATTCAAGGGCCTTGGTGTGACAGTTTAAATATTTCACCACAATACGCCAAACCAGAGGACAAAATATTGCTTTTCGATTTTTTTGAGTTGGAAAAAAAAACGGTAACGATTTTGGAACAAACGGCAATTTTTTTATATCAAGACACAGATTGCCAATTAAATTTTCAACGCAAAATCATCAAAAATGAGAGAGCCAACCCCGATGATCCACTGATTTTACTTTTATCCATGCAATATAATGTGAAGTGGGAACCTGAGAATTGTGAATTGTCGATCCTCGGTGATGAGGAAGAAAAAATTATAGTCAAAAAAAATCGTTCGAGCTTTTTAGAATTAACGGAGGGAGAAAAAAAAGAAGATGTTCCGTTTGAAGTTGTTTGGCAGGAAGCTAAGAAAGTGTACCAGTTGAATTTGCTTTATAGTGGAAATAATTTTTTGTGCAAAGATGAAAGTAATATTGTTTTTAAGTGGGGAGCTTTATAATCTTTCCCCACCCAACAAATCGCATCAGTAAGAGTGCAAACGAATAAATCAAAATCATCGGCTCAAAAAAGATGATCCAATGGGTGGCGAGTAGATCAATAGATAAGTAATGATAATTACCAAAGCCAATACGAATCAGATCAAGTAAGAGAATCAAGAATGTCGAGAGTAATAAAATCATACTCCAAAGAAAATAGGGCCAAATAGAAATTCGCTGACTCAGCAATGTTTTTCTTAGGATGGGAAAAATGGAGATCAAAATAATGATGCCACTGACGATATATTGTAAATCGAGTAAATTCAATTCAGATATGATCGTATTGACCCTGAATGATAGATCATCAAGATTGAGTTGTGTCATGCGATATAAAAAACTGCCAAGAGAAATTTCTTTAAAAACCCAAAGACACCAAAAATAATTGAATAAGATTCCTCCGCATGAAAATAGAACAAGTGGCTTGATATTGTTTTTAATAAGTTCCATTTCGTGAATAGAGTTTTTCCAATAACGACTTAAAAAACACAACCATAAAATGGCTATTAAAAAAGTGATCGCGGGGGGAAATAAAAAACAGAGAAAGGATAAGTTTAAAAAAGCTCCATACAAAACTTTTTTGTTTTTTGTGCGTGAAAATAGAAACATTAAAAATTGCAGCCCAATAAGAGCAAAGGATATAAGCAGGTGATGATGATTTCTAAAAAGTTGCGAAACTAAAGAGGCTCTCGTCAGTAAAATATCGACGACGAGCAGCCCAATAATCCATGAACTGCTCATCACTCGAACCGTCAGAGCGGTAATAAATAAAATAGCGATCGTCATATTCCGATTAATACGTTTAAGCCAATTTAAATCCATTTTATCTAAGATTACATTTTTTTCTACACAGGCCGTTCTAAAAACAAGATAATCCACTGGAGAAAAATGCAACCAATATTGTAAAATACTTTGCGATGAAGAATGATCGGTAAAGATTTTTTTTTCATCTTCATCAGAAATTTGTAAGGTACGTTTTAGACACAATCCCAAGGTCTGATGTTTAAAGTTTTGACTTAAAATAAATTGTCGTTCGAGGGACGAGCGTTCATATTCTGTCGATTCTACTTTTAACTCAACCCAAATAAGGCGACTAAAAAGAACAATAAATAAAATTAGAACCCATGCAGCAATACACACAGGGTGGTTAAAAATTTTTATAATACTTTTTTTAATTCCAATATTTTCCGTAAAGAAGTGAGGTTTTTTGTTTGGTATTTGCAGGAATAAATTCTCGTGCGGTCATACATGCATTTTCTGCGGCACGAAAGCATGAACAAGTTCTTTCGTTGGGGAAACTTTTTGCGAGATCTAAAACCACTTGATTGGCGGATTCAACATTAGATCGTAAAACATTCATGACGGTTTCAACATTGACATCCCCTTCTTCTTCATTCCAACAATCATAGTCAGTCGCTAGAGCTAATAGTGAATAACACATCTCTGCTTCGCGAGCTAATTTTGCTTCGGGCAATGCGGTCATGCCAATGACGGAGGGTTCTAAAGTTTTGCGATAGTAATGAGACTCTGCTCGTGTTGAAAATTGTGGGCCTTCCATACAAACATATGTTCCCCCCATATGATATTTTTTGCGAAGACGTTCACATGAATTTTTGACGGTTTCAGAAAAAGCATGACAGAAAGGATCAGCAAAACTAATATGCCCGACAATGCCAGCACCAAAAAATGTGGCGGGTCGAATTCCTTTAGTGCGATCAAATAATTGATCAGGCAGAACCAGTTCTCCGGGTTTAATTTCTTTTTTCATAATCCCGACAGCACTCACGGCTAGTATATGATTGACGCCCAAAGATTTCATGGCATAGATATTCGCTCGATAATTAACTTCAGAAGGTAAAAAGCGATGTCCACGTCCGTGACGAGGGAGAAAGTATACATTTCGTGAACCAATTTTTGCTTCGATGATTAAATCAGAAGGATCACCAAATGGCGTGGTGATGGAATGCTCTTGAATGATTTCAATCTCTTTAATTTGATATAATCCCGATCCGCCGATCACTCCTAAGACAGTGGGTTGTGTAATTTTTTTTTGTGACAAAATTATCTCCGATTAAATTTTCCGAGTAGATCATTCATGGTAAAACTTGAAGCTTGCTCTTGTTTTGCCGTTGAGTAACGAGGTTTTTGCTGTTGTTGAGCACTACTACCGACTCTGTTTTCAGATGAATGAGCTTTATTTTGTTCTGGTATTTTTGACGCAGCTTTCATAGAAAGATTGATACGACGTCTTTGTATGTCTACTTGGATAACTTTCACGTTAACAACCTGTCCAACTTTTAAAACGCTGGAAGGATCTTTAACAAAATTATTGGAAATTTCGCTAATATGAATGAGTGCATCTTGATGAACTCCCAAATCCACGAATGCTCCAAAATTAGTGACGTTAGTGACAGTGCCAGGTAAAACCATCCCAATTTTTAAATCTTCAATTGTGGAGACATCGGAAGAAAATAATAATCTGGAACCATCCTCTCTTGGATCGCGACCAGGTTTGAGAAGTTCTTCGCGAATATCCAGTAAGGTTGGCATCCCTAAGGTTGCGGAAACATATTTTTCCCAAGGTATACGATCGACAATATGTTTTTGTGAAATCATATCAACGATGGAACTCGATATTTCTTTAGAAATTTTTTCGATCAATTCATACCGTTCAGGGTGAATTGCTGTATTATCAAGATGATTTTTTCCCTCTGGAATTCGCAAAAAACCTGCGGCTTGTTCATAGGCTTTAGGTCCAAAACCAGGAACTTCTTTTAATTGTTCTCTTGTTGAAAATTTTCCTAAACGATCCCGAAACTCAACAATACTTTTAGCAACCGCAGGACCAATTCCTGATACATAGCTCAATAATTTATAGGATGCGGTATTTAGTTTTACACCGACGCGATTCACGCAACTCTCGACAGTTTCTTCGAGTGAGGTTTTTAATTTATTCACATTAAGATCATGCTGATATTGACCAACACCAATCGAGCGTGGATCAATCTTTACTAATTCAGCAAGCGGATCTTGAAATCTTCGTGCAATACTTATGGCACTGCGGATGGTTGGGTCAAGATCGGGAAATTCTTCGCGGGCGATTTCATCGGTTGAATATACTGATGCACCTGCTTCATTTACGACGGATCTTTTGACATGATCCATTTCATGAATTTTTAAAACTTCAGAAATAAACAGATCTATTTCACGACTGCCTGTACCGTTACCAATCGCTAAACAACTCACCTGATATTTTTTGATGAATCGTACAATCTGTTCTTTGGCTTCATCATTCTTAGGTGATTTAGGATTTCTATAGTCAGGATAAATGGTGGCGGAGTCTATAAATTTTCCTGTTGCTGATACGACGGCT
>CAZFSQ010000155.1:0-5942 GCA_964521975.1 uncultured Oligoflexales bacterium
TACACAAAATTACCCAGAGCCTTTGAGGTAACATCCGACAAATTCTTATTCAAGTATTTAGAACTATCCTGTTCCAACTCTAAACCTGACTGATAACGATCTTGGGGGTTTTTGGATAAACCTTTAGCTAATATTCGTGAAAGTTTTTCATCCACTTCTTGATTCAAGATCGAAAAATCTTGAGAAATTTTGCATTCTTGAACCATCTGAATCACTTGAATATCTGTCTCAGCATTAAAAAGACGACGCATCATTAATGATTCCCACAAAACAATACACAAGCTAAACAAATCGCTTCTTGCGTCCACTACTTTTGCAGAAATTTGCTCAGGACTCATGTAAGAGTATTTTCCTTTAACCACTCCTGGTCGTGTCTCTGTATTTCGTTTCCCTGCATCTGCAATCCCAAAATCTGTGATCTTTACCTCTCCTTCAAAACTCACCAGAATATTTTGTGGAGAAATATCGCGATGAATAATATTGAGTGGCTGTCCCGTTGCATCATCTTTTTTAGAATGGGCATAATAAAGCCCACGTGCTGCTTCTTTAATTATAAAAAGTATCATGGCGATAGATAATTTTTTTTCTGTTTTTTCACAAGCAGCAAGGATACTTCTCAAATCACTCCCACGCACATACTCCATGACTAATCCATACGAATCACCAATTTTTTCAAAAGCAAAAACTTGGACAATATTGGCATGATTAAGACTCTTACAAATATTGGCCTCATCTTGAAACATTTTGATAAAATTTTTATCCGAAACAAAATGAGGAAGAATTTTTTTCACCGCACATAATCGCGAAAAGCCGCTGCTGTTGGTACTCTTGCCCAAAAAAACTTCGGCCATACCCCCACGATTAATACGTCTCGATAAAATGTATTTTGTTTGAGCCATTTCTTTTTTCTTCCTTTGATTCACCTACTATCGGCAGACTTTGAAAAAAGTTTAGCAACCAGCTGATAATTCATATCTTTTTTAAATTGATTAAAGTTTTAAGATGCTCACCCGAAAAACTCTATGGCATTAAATTTGGTAAGGAGAATCATTATGTTTCCAAAAATACTAACAATTTTAGGCGTCTCGTCACTTATCTTTTCATGCTCAGGAAAAGACAAAGAGAAAATCAAAATCGTCGAAAAAATCGTTTATGTTGATAAAAAAATAGAAACTGCCTCAGGAATAGAGAATGATATTGATGGTGATGGTTCGCCTGATATAGATACGGATGGGGATGGCATTCCTGATGCCCCAGATCCTAACGCTGTCATTAAACCCAATACATTAGTATTTGCTGGTTCCTTAACCTTACCATCGAAGGATGGTCTTGGGCTTTTAGAAACCAAATCAGATTTTAGCTTAACCTGCGTAACTTTCACTGAACCATTAAAAAGTTGTAAAATTGATGTGGATGATCATTCAGGGAAGTTCAGAGAAACTTGTGGTGATATTG
The DNA here is from genome assembly GCA_964521975.1 of uncultured Oligoflexales bacterium. Lineage (GTDB taxonomy): Bacteria > Bdellovibrionota_B > Oligoflexia > Oligoflexales > CAZFSQ01 > CAZFSQ01. Next base: position 1,456 of record CAZFSQ010000155.1, read on the forward strand.
ACGGAGAAAGCTTTGGATGCTTTGTTAGAGAAAATAACAATACCATTGCTACCGTTAGTTTTGATGGTAAAAATTCGATGACCGCTGGGTTTGGTGTATTATCCAGTGTGATTGTTTGAGATAAGGCTACTAAAAGTGCAAAAGCCGTAATTGACACTGACCGCAGTACAGCTCTCAGCGAAGAAAATTTACAAGCCGCGTTAGATGCTAACGGTGGTGCTGTCACTGAGTTGCCAGACTTTCAGGGAATGTGGCAAGTCAATTGTATTGAGGATGAAGAAAATGGCTTCAATTGCGATAATATGCAAGGGGTTCCATCGACCTTATATATGCACCCGTTCTCGCATGAAGAAAAAAACTATTTTGCTCTTTGGAAAGATCAAACACGTCACGACATATGCGTACCAGAAGGAACTTCCGACATGTCACCTAGTTTTGTTTTTACGATTGGAAATGATTCTAGCGGAGTTAATCGCTATGATATGGACTATACAAGCACCTCAAATCTTGAAGAATCTTTAGATAATATTGCCTCTGAACTAGATTCAAATTCTATTTACTCTGGTATGAAAGATATTATTTTCGACGCAGGAATTAAAGATTCTTGGAAACCTGGACAATGTGCTTATCAGTATACGGATGATCGCTGTAAATATGCTTTAGAAAATTATGAAACCACTTGCGATGGTGAAGCTTGCGAGAAATCAATTACCAATTATTCTTTCGCTCAATTTAATTTAATTCAAGAGTACGCAGGAACTGTTGCAAGTGAAACTATTGATTGTATCTGGGCTCCGAATAAAACAGAAGAAGATCCAGAAATAGTGTGCCCAACTTCTTTACCTTATCCAGGAACTATATCTAACTGGGAATATAATACGACAGATTATAAGTGGCGTTATAAAAATTTTACACGTTATTCAGGAACAAATTCTTCCGGCAATAAAGTCGATCTCATGATCGCGTGTAAGGAAATTTGGTATGAGCAAGTTCGTTTTGAAACAGCTCGTGGTGAAAGTAAAACCGCAGCACTGACAGCTCTTAACTCTAATGATAAATGTTCTAATGTTACTGATGCGTCAAATCCATTTTATGGTATGAAAAATGTTGAGCGTGAAGCCATTCATGATTATTTATTAAAACTGGGATTAGCGGGACAAAAGCATTATTCACAATTTAATACGCTATGTACAGGTCTTGCTCAGCCTAGCAGCTGGGATTTTTCTAGCTGTGAAGACTCTGACCCAAGCATACAAAATGAATTCCTTGTCTGTCGTTCTGAAATTTTTTCTACCATCTTGAAAGATAGACTAGGTTTAAAGGTAGATACATCTGGAAGTACGCCCAAGAAAATGGTGATTGATTCAAGTTTATCATCAAATCAGACCGAATATTATGCTCAGTTTTTTTGTCCTACTTCAGCAACAACTTTTTACACTAACTCTCAAACTGCTTGGAGCTCAGCTAATGATGATTTCAACAATCATGGGAGCAGCCAGGGTTGGGATTGGTACGGATTCTTTTATGGAGTTGCCACCAGCTATACCGTTAATAGTCAGACAATAAAAACATATCCATTACGAATGCAAGAGTTACGGACTACTCTTGATTCAAGTTGCCAAACAGAATTTTCAAATCATACATTTGCTGAACAAGTGGAGATCACCCAAAGCTACTTACTAGCGAATCCTTACTCTTTTTGGTCATACACCCATCCACTGATGACGACAGGTGACTGGAACCTTTATTCTGCTGCTCTCACTCTATGTAAAATGAATTCAACACAAGCAGGATATTTAGCAAATGGTTTACCAAAGAGTTGTCTACCAGAATCCACTCTTGATACCTATGACTCAAATGGTCAAGCAGTTAGAAGTCTTCGCTGTAATGGTTCAGGAGGAGGTGAGTGTTATGATGGAGAAATATTTAAAGGCAGTGTACAAGACCGCATTAACGTCGTTGAAGTAGAAAATGGTGTCAACGATGCATTTAACTTCTTATCAACTCGCAAAGATTCTTGGTTTCAGAAATACGGTAATAATCAGCGACCAGGATGGTGTCGCGAAGCATCTGCTGTAAATTTTGATGGAGCATTTACTGATGAGAACCATTTTAATGGACTATACAAAGTCGGATACAACAAAATGTGCGGGATCATCGCCGGTAAAATTGTCGATGGAGAAGAACCTAAAGTTTCCGACTCGGATACTATTTTGCTTAAAAACTTTGTCAATTTTGAGTTGATCCGATGTACAGAAAGTGATTGTTCTCAGACTGTTGATGATATTGTTACTGAAGAGTAATTAACTGTAAAACGCAAAAAATACGATCACCTGTCAAAACTTTTGACAGGTGGTTTTTTTTTAGCTCAATTATTTTAATAAGATAAAAAATACCAGTTATTGCATACCCACAAGTCGAGGTGATTTGTGGTATCTTTTAGCTGGCGGATTTTGGTTGCTTTAATTTTTATTACTTCTGAAATAGGTTTTTCTCAAAAACTTATTTTGAAGGAAGAGGTTATTGGCTTTAGCCAACTTAAAAAACCAATCAAATTGATTCGCATCTTTGAAGAAAACAAATTTCCCAATAAAAATAAAATTCTATTGCAATCTGGACTACATGGTAATGAAAAAATTCCTGTTGAGTTTTTAAAACAAAAATTAAAAGAAATCTTAAATCATGAAGGAAGTTTTTATCAACTAATTAATGAAAAAAATGTTGAGCTAAATTTTTTAATGATCGCTAACCCTGATGGCTACGAGACAGATAGTCGTTACAATGCTAACCAAATTAATCTCAATCGCAATTTTTCTATCCTCTGGGGTCTCAGCCGTGAACCTAATGGAAAATTTCCATTAAGTGAACCAGAAACACAAACCATTACAAAATTACTAGACCGAAAAGAAAAATTTATTGCTGCATTTGATCTCCACGGTTACCTTGACTGGGTTGTCGTTCCTTCTCAACTTACCAATGAAAAAAATGAAAAATATGAGAATTGGATTTCTTTAGTTAAAAAAATCAAAGATAATACTCTCGATAAAAATTATAAAATCAAAACACCACTAACTCTTGGTGATGGCGGAGCCTTTGAAGATTGGACATTTTGGAAAGCAAATACAAACAGCTTATGCTTAGAATTAAAAAATACCGATGAAAAAGATTTTAAGCAATATGATCAGTTTTTAAGTCAATTGATGTACGAGTTAGTGGGAAGATAAAATAGGCTTGGGTGGACTCGAACCACCGACCTCTACCTTATCAGGGTAGCGCTCTAACCACCTGAGCTACAAGCCTTTAAGAAAAAATATAATCAAAACTAAATTTAATAAAAAACAATTTTAAAAGAATAACGAACATCATTTAATTTTGCAACATATCTATCACAGATTTTCCTGTCGAACCAAAACCACCTTGACGTTCTTCTCCGATCGTTAGTGATGGAATCTGTAATACAAAAGAACAAACCATCTGTGCAATCCGATCACCTTTTTTAACTTCAAATTCTTTATTCGATGCGTTCCAAAGCAAAACACAAATTTCATCTCGATAATCTGCATCAATCGTTCCCACTCCATTGGACAAACCAATTCCATATTTAAATGATAGCCCTGATCTTGCTCTAATCTGTAATTCAGGAACATATCCCGATGGAACTTTTTCCCATTCTACAGATTCAATCCAAACACCCGTCGCTATTTTCCCATGAGACATCGGAGCGATCACAAGGCTCTCTCTCGCAATGAGATCTGCCCCAGCACTATTTTTCGTCATATATTTTGGACGATATGTTTCTTCGAGAAATTTAAATTTGAACATTCTATTTAATTACAATAAATCCGGTTTTTGTCCGAGAGCCTCTTTACGACTCAATTTAATTTTACCTTGACGATCAATTTCAAGAACCTTTACTAAAACTTCATCACCTTCATTCACAATATCATTTACTTTTGCAACACGCTGATGATCCAGTTGTGAAATATGAAGCAATCCTTCAATCCCTGGTCGAATCTCAACAAACGCACCAAAATCTACAACACGCTTCACATTACCTAAATAAACTTTTCCAATTTCAGGTTCAGCTATCGCATTACGAATAGCACTCTTGGCTAGCTCAGCTGCCGATTCATCCACCGCTACGATACTAATAATCCCATCATCGTTAATGTCAATCTTCACACCTGTGTCAGCAATAATTTTTTTAATCATTTTGCCACCAGGTCCAATCACTTCACGTACCTTATCAGGTTTAATTTTCATTTGAAAAATTCGTGGAGCATAACGACTAAGCTCGGCAGGTTGCGTAATTGTCTCCGTCATTTTTGCAAGAATAAAGTTTCGACCTTCTTTCGCTTGAGCTAATGCTTTTTCTAAAACCTCAGCAGGAAGTCCATCAATCTTCATATCCATTTGCAAAGCAGTAATACCCTCTTTGCCACCACAAACTTTAAAATCCATATCTCCCAAATGATCTTCATCACCTA
>CAZFSQ010000156.1:0-5918 GCA_964521975.1 uncultured Oligoflexales bacterium
GATGGCTCTACTTATTAATAATTTCAACAACTTAAATCTTAACTAAGTGCCATTAGGGCGTGTTCTTAAATTTTAAAATCCACGAACTCTGTCATGCCCAACGACTCGCGAAGCGAGGAGTTGATTCCGCGAGCCGGCGAGCGGAAAGGCATCTTATAAAGAATGAAAAGATCCCCAGGCACTCGCACCTTCGGTGCTCGTTGGGGATGACATGGTTGAGGCATTTAAAAAATTTAAGAGCACACCCTACATAACCTCATCTTTCCATAATTTTTTGATAAATGCTTTCCAATGTAAACACTCTACGTAGCCATCTATCTTTTGATTGATAGGATCATTGGAAATCAAATAAAATTTCTTAAAAATATTTTCTTCATGTAAAGCTTTTAATCCTCTCAAATCATGATTTGTAATTTTTTCTGATGCTTTAACTTCAATAGCAACTTTATCACCTATCAAAAAATCAACTTCTTGGCCATTAACTGAACGCCAAAACATGAGTGGTAATTTTAATCGACGATAAGAGATATATGCTCTAATTTCTAGCCCTACCCATTGTTCAAAACTTCTACCATAGAGGTCAGAATTTCTATCAACGAATTGGGTACCTGCTAAAGTATGCGTTACCCCGATATCGAAAAAATAAAATTTGGCGGTTTCGATTGCTTTTCTTTTTTTTGATGCGATAAATGGCTCAAGTGAAAATCCAATCAGAGTATCCTCTAAAATTGAAAAATATTCGCGAACTGTTGTCGCTGCGACACCACAATCACTCGCAATGGAACTGTAAACTAAGAGCTGGCTATTACTCAAAGCGGCTACTTTCAAGAATCGAGTAAAGGGTGGAATTTTTCTAATAAGTCCTTCGGCTAATATTTCTTGTCTTAAATAAGTATCCACATAAGCACTCAGTTCCTCCTGCGGATGATCACTTAAATAAACATGCGGCAAGCTTCCTATTCGCAAAACCTTTTCCAAATCAAAACGAGGGATTTCATGAGATACCAAAGGAAATAAATTAGCCTCCCAAGCTCTGCCAGCTAAAAGATTCACTCCACCACGACGAAGTTTTCGGGCACTGCTGCCTGTTAACAAAAATTTTGTTTTATATTTTTCAATCATTCGATGAACTTGATTTAAAAGTTCCGGCACTTTTTGGATTTCATCAATCACAATAATTTTGTTTTTGAGTGAACTACTTTCTAACATTCTTTCTAATTGTGACGGATCGGCAGACAATCGCAAAAATGTTGTGCCATCTAACAAATCTATAAACGCAGCTGAATCACTAAGCTGCTTCAATGCCAAGGAAGTTTTCCCTGTAGATCTTGGGCCAAATAGAAAAAATGATTTTTTTTCTAGCAATTTAAGAATATTTAATTCTCTTTGAAATTCCAACACACACTCCAAATAGTAAGCGATTGTATCGCCATTAAATGACTTTATCAACAATTATACACTCGTTTATTGGATTTTGCAAAGATCAGAATAATCTAAAAAAAATGTCGATATTCAAACATTTTCTTTTCAACTTTGTTTAAAATTTTATATTCCATTTCAAATTGAGTTACAAATTTTTCACGGCAAATTGCATTATTTATTTTTTCTGGGTTAACGATAATATTAAAATTAATTGCATCACCCATTTTAATTTCTTTTTTTGCGAATTGATGGGCTTCCATAAATTCAATTCCAGAACATTTACCTGGTAGATATCCAATGATAGAAAAATCTTGTGCAGATTTTTTTCCTACGGATTGAAAACGATACTCGATGGTGAGTGGATTTTTTAACGTCATTGAATCGAGCACATTTTTATTAAGATCTCGGATCGTCCAATTGAATTCTTTAATATGAAATTCCTCGATAGGCATGATAGGAAAAGCTTCAATTTTATTAGCTCGAAAAACTTTTTCTGCTTTTAGTGTTTGCGAATTAAGTTTGGCAATGCGTTTGCAATTTTTTTCTGAGTCGGCAATGAGGGGCTCCACTGTATAAGATGCAATAAGAATTCCTTCTACTTCACCCTCGCGATTAAATACGGGAGAACCTGAATTGACAGGCATAGCATCTAAATTGGTTGAGAAAAATAATTTTTGATCGTTCAAGGTCAGTTCACCATTTGTCACAGTTTTTAATGGCAATCCCATAGGATGGCCCATGATCGTGAGAGGTTGATTGCGGCTGGATATTTTTCCCAGGCGACGAAAATTCAAAAATGCTTCTTGTTTGACAGGGCGATCTAATTCTAAAACAGCAAAATCATGTTCGTCTAAATTGTAATGAGAACTCAAAACAGATTTACAAAAGTAGACATCATCTTTTGCAATAACAGAAGGATCTTTTTCTGGGTGAGACAAAGAGTAATTAAAAACAAAACTCATGTTGCTGCATAAATTTGCATCTTCCTCTAAAAGACAATGGCCCGCTGTTACAAGATGCGTTTTGTCGATTAGAAAACCTGTACACATTCCTGGGGTTTCTGTGATGGAGGGTGATGAGACGGGGATGGGTTGCTCAAAAAAATTTTCATCTTGGCAAAGTTGCCAAGAAGCACCCATTTTTTCTGTCTTAATTTTGAATTCTTCTTGTGAAATATTTTCTAGCAATTCAAAGGATTGATTTAGGATGTTCTGTTTTTGATAAATAATCAGAGCAATTTGTGAAGCATAATCTTTTAAGGGTCTCTTCCCTAAAATTTCGTTACTCCCTATTTGAAATAAATCACGTCGATCATCTTTACCATAAATTACTTTTAAATTAGCTTCGTTTGATGTTCGCATTTTGCATGAATTTAAAAATAATAATAAGATGCTTAATGTCAAAAACTTATGCGGCATGTCAGATTCCCTTCATTTTGACTATTATTTTGTCACATTTTCAATAAACCTCCAAATCTATGCATCTTTTTCCCTGTAAAGTTTTTTAACGCATCGCCGATAAGACAGTCACGGTTGGTGTAAGCCAACTTGCATAACTTTCATAAGGAGTCTTTTATGGCAGAAAAATTTCGCTGGGATGAGTTTGATAAGATGCATGTCATCAAACGCCTTAAATCCCTCGTTGGAAAATGGTGGAAGATTCAAATTAATTTTACCGATGAAAAAGGTTTTTTACGCGGAGTTCCCGAAGGTAAATTTTTTAACCCTCTCAATAAAGTTTGCCAATCAGTGACAGCCGATAAAAAAGGATTTACAGGTTGTGTGGGAACGGCTCGTCAAACAACAATTGAAACAACCAATCGCAAAGATGAGAAACTATTTCGTTGTCATGCGGGTTTTTCTGCGATCTCTGTTCCTATTCGTGTGAATGGGGAATATATGGGATGTGTTTTTGGTGATGGTTTTATGGTGCAAGAAACCGCTCAAGAACAAAAAGTATTGATTAAAAATTATTTGGAAAGAACTTTCATGGGTAATGCCGTACAACTTCAATCGTATGTGGATTCATTACCAGTACTCAGCACCCAAGAAGTTCATTACCTAACAGAACTCATTCACTTAGTTGTTGATGAAATTATCATGATTCATAAAAATCTTGATGAGCAAAAATTGAAAGTCGATGAACTCAGTAAAGAACTTGGCAATCGTTATGGCTTTGCCAATATGGTGGGAAAATCATCGGCTATGCAAGTGCTTTATCGACTTGTTGAGAGAGTGAGCGATTCGGATGCGACGGTTCTAATTCAAGGTGAAAATGGTACAGGTAAAGAGTTGATTGCGAAAGCACTACACTATAACTCACGTCGGCAAAAAAATAAATTTGTTGTTGTGAATTGTGGAGCCTTCAATGAAAATTTATTAGAGTCTGAACTTTTTGGTCATGTGAAAGGATCATTTACCGGAGCGATTAAAGATAAAAAAGGGTTGTTTGAAGAAGCGGATGGTGGAACTTTATTTCTCGATGAAATTGGTGATACCTCTCCGACCATGCAGGTGAAAATGCTTAGAGTGTTACAAGAAGGAAGCTTTACTCCTGTTGGGAGTACGCAGCTTAAAAAAGCCAATGTGAGAATTCTTGCGGCTACTAATCGTGATCTTGTGGCGATGGTTAGTGATGGAAGCTTTCGTGAAGATTTATTTTATCGCTTAAATGTTATTAATCTTGTTGTGCCACCTCTACGTGATCGACGTGAAGATGTTACGCTTTTGATCGACTATTTTTTAGAGCAAACATCCAAAAGTGAACGCAAACCAAAAAAAGAATTAACTAAAGAATGTTTAGAAAAATTGTTGAATCATGAATGGCCGGGAAATGTTCGTGAACTTGAAAATGAAATTGAAAGGTTGTGTGTTCTTGCAGGTGACGATAAAGAAATTCGTGATGATTATTTATCGCCGCGTATTAACCAAAGTGCGAGTGATAGTAAATTTCCAGGGCTGAGAATTCACGGCAAACTCAAAGACTCTCTCGAAGAATTAGAAAAACAAATGATTTTTGAAGGTCTTGAGCGTACCAGTTGGAATAAATCAAAACTTGCGAAAGAACTTGGAATTAGTCGAGCTGGTTTGATTATGAAAGTAGAAAAATACGGTTTAGATAAACGTAAAATAAGCTAAGAGCGATTTTGTCATGATAGATTATGCAACACTTACAGCTCTCGTCGCTGAGGATAATGATCCGATGCGGCAGGCTATCAAAAAAGTTTTGACAGGAATGGGATTTGGAAAAATTCTGCAAGTTTATGACGGAGACATTGCACAAAAATATCTTCTGCAAGAGCCTGTGGATCTGGTGATTTTAGATTTATACATGAAAAATGTAACGGGCTATGAAGTGCTCGAAAATATTCGTTCACGAAGTATGGCATCTGACACTCCAATAATTATTGTTTCCGGTGCTGCCAATCGAGATGAAATTGTTAAAACAATTGATCTCGGTGCAAACGATTTTTTAGTAAAACCGTTTCAATTGCAAGAACTCGAAAGTAAAATTTCTCAAGTCTTAGAAAAATACTTTTCACCCGATGAAGTTTCACTCAGTATTCGTAAGGGCGAACGACTCTATTTGCAAAATAAATTCAAAGAAGCGTTAGCATGTTTTCAAACGGCTCAAAAACTTGACTCGCAAAATGCGAGAGCACTTTACTCGATTGCGATTTGTTTGAATCAACTTAATGCAAAAGAACAATCAGAAAAACTTTTGCTCGAAGGGATCAAAAAATATCCTAATTTTTATCGAAATTTTGCCGCAATTGCTGATTTAAAAGTTGAACAAAGTAATGACGGTGAAGCGATTCGATATTTAGAAAAAGAATTGGAGTTTAATTCCAAACAACCCACTCGCCAAGTCATGCTTGCAAAACTGTTAGCGAAGAAAAGTGAATATGAAAAATCAAAAGATAGATTTCGAGAAGCTCTTAAAGAAAATAATCAATATGCTCCAGCACTCTATGGAATGGCCAAAGTTTTTGAGAAAGAAAAAAATTTGGAGAAAGCTATTTATTATTTGAAGCGGCTAAGAAAACATCAGACCGATAGTACACACGCTCTTAAAGAGGCTATTGCTATTTGTTATCGTTTTAATGAAAAACAAAAAGCTGTGTTTTTGTTGAAGGACGAGATATCACAATTTCCTAATCGCCTTGATTCTTATTTTCTGCTAGCTCAGCTTTATGTGGGTGAGGAAAAAACAGATTTGGCTTTGGAAACTCTTGATACATTGTTGTCGAAAGATCCTGTTAATTTAGAGGCTCTCAAATTGCAGGGACAAATTTATTTAAAATTGCGACAATTTGAGAAAGTCATTGCTGTTTATAAGACGTTGCATGAATTAGATCCCAACCCCGATTTTCAAATGAATATGATTTATTCGCAAATTGAGTTAGGCAAACATAAATTGGCTTTAGATTTGATGATGAAATCATTTCGCGCGTTGCAACATTATCCCAAACTTTATTTCTATCTAGGACAAGTTCA
>CAZFSQ010000157.1:0-5916 GCA_964521975.1 uncultured Oligoflexales bacterium
GATGTTTCGTTACTCATAGAAGCATCAGATTCTGATCCGCTTATGGCACTCTCAGCTAAAGTATCAGGGTTATCGCTCAAAGGTTTTTCAGATGAGGATGAAGCGTATCGCGATAAGATGCTCGTGTTTTTAGATACGCGAGATTTTTATGAAAAAATTGCAAGACGCATTCAAGCTGAAAAAGATTTTCAATTTTTTAATGAAAGCGAACAAGAAGATTATGAGAAATATTACAATAAAGAAATTAAAGAAAATCCTCCTGAAAAAATAATGACAATCGAACAATTTGTGGCAGATAATTTGCGAGAGTTTGTGCAAATTACAAAACATACTGCCAATCGCTTAAACGTATCAGTAACAACGCGGCATCAATCTCTCTCAGCCAACTTAGCAAATCTCATTGCTGAAGAAGCAACTAAAACAATTCGTAAGATTGAATTGAATGAAATTGATCAAAGCCGAAATTATGTAGATGAAAAAGTGGATGGTCTTGTCGCTCGACTAACAGGAATTAATTCTGAAATGGCTTCCATTCGATTGAAAACCCCTGAAGTTGCAACCAATAATCAAGAACTTTTTTATCGTCTGGCTGAAGTGGAAGCATCATTGCAAGACACCATTATTTCTTTGAATCGTAACGAACAAATGCTCTCACAGTTGAAAGATGAAAGTTCACCGCAAGGTAACGGTGCGGATGTCAGTTATGCTTGGTATCACGAAAAGCAATTGGCATCACTCATCACCAAAAGAAGTAATCGCTTGGCTCAGGGTGTTGATCCAACATCGAGAGAAATTGTTTACATCGAACAAGATATTCAAGAAATTACAGAACGACTGAATGAATATCGTATGCTAACAAAATCATCTGCTGTGTTGAGTGATCTTGACACTGGAACGAATTATGAATCGAGTATTGCGAATTTGAGATCAGAAAATTCAAGGTTGAAAGCCCTAAGAGGATCAACTGAAAAATTATTATCTCAGTTAGAAATTAGACGCGATAAAAATGTGGAAGATTTGCAACAGTATTATGGGCTGACGAAAAGACTCGAACTTGAATTTTCTATTTATGGGCAACTTGTGCTCAATAAATTTCAATTAGATATTCAACGCATCGCTGCGGACAATCGCACGATGATCGTGGAGAAAGCATCCATATTTGGCATTGAAAGAAGCCCTGGAGTTGGTGGTGGAGCATTTTTAGGTGGTTGGCTCGTGATGTTTTTAACATGCTTGCTCATTATTTTTAAGGATCAGACAGATCCACTCGTGATTTTTGAAGAAGATATTCCTTCCGATCGAATTCAGTTGATTGGCGTTGTGCCAAACTTCAAAAAAATTAAAACGGTTTCTTTCGACGATCCGATTATGCACATCAAAGGTTCTGCTGTTGCTTTAGAATTTAGTCATATTCGCAATCGTATGTTACGAGTGGTGGACCCCATGAAAAAAACTTGTGTAGTGGCGAGTATAACAAGTTCCTGGCCGTCGGAAGGAAAAAGTTTTACAAGTATCCACTTATCATTTTCTCTCCATTCGTTGGGTAAAAAAATATTATTAATTGATGGTGATATTCGTGGTCGTGGAACTTCACGTTATCTGAATATGGATGAACGAACAGGATTTTCTGAATTGATTTTAGGCAAGTTTCCTCTTGAACATGTGATGCATAATTTTCAAAATAAAATTTCGGTGATTCCTTGTGGTGCCTTCGTTGAAGATTCCAATGATTTATTCAAACATCAAAACTTTAAATCGAGTATCTCGGAACTCAAGAAACGTTTTGATTACATTATTGTCGATTGTCCTCCTGTCATGGTGATGCCTGAGGCTGTAGACTTAATTTATTACGCTCATTTTCCTATCATTGTTTCGTCAAGTTTTAGATCAAAACGCCGGGTGTTGGATATGGCGGTGAGCAAATTGACGACGGCGACAGAAAATAAAATTTATGGAATTTTAAATTTTGCTCAGAAATCTTCGCGAACAGAAATTACGGGTGCGGGAAAGTATAATTATTATTACAACACGAATAAGAGAAAAGTTGCTAGCGGCGGCAATAAATCGACCGATGAAAATAATGTGCAAGATAAAAAAATAGATGTTCCTGTTTCGATAGAAGAAAAAATGAAATCGGCTTCATAAAATTTTGAAGTGAGAAGATATTGAATGGGATTGAAAATTTTAGAACTTGGGAAATATTATCCTCCTTATTATCTAGGCGGGGTGGAACTCTATACAAAACAGTGTGCAGAATTGCTTGCACAAGAAAATGAAGTTTATTGTCTTACATTTAGTGGTGAAAAAAAAAGTTATCGTGAAAAAATGAATGGTGTGAATCTTATTCGTGTGGGGAGTTTTTTTAAATTTCGATCGCAAGAGATTACCTTTGAGTTGAAAAAAATTATCAACGAGATACAACCTGATCTCATTCACTTCCATGCACCGAATCCCTTAGCGATGTTCTCAATGATGATGAACAAAAAAAAATATCCATATTTTGTGACCCATCATACCGACATTGTGAAACAAAAAATTTTAGGAAAAATAGTGAGACCTTTTTATCATGATTTTTTAAAAAAATCGTTGAGTATTATTTCTTACAGTCATCATTTTGCAAAAACTTCTCAAGAGATCAGTTTTTTTCAAGATAAAATTGCGGTGATCCCCTACGGATTAGATTTTGAAGAGTTTAATCGTGTGAAGGAAGAAGATGTGAACGAGTTTCGTAAAAAAATTTCGAGTGGAAAAAAAACGATTGGATTTATTGGCAGGCAAGTTAGGTATAAAGGCGTACAGGTGTTGCTTAGAGCAGTTGCAATGTTGCCTGAAGTTCAACTGGTGGTCATTGGAGATGGCCCAGAGTTAGAAGCGAATAAAAAATTGGCCGATGAACTTAAAATTTCAGGCAGAGTATTCTTTCTTGGTTCCGTGCCACATGAAAAAATTTCTGCTTTTTTTAAAACGATAGACATTTTTATTTTGCCAAGTATCAATAGCACCGAAACGTTTGGACATGTACTTGTCGAGGCTCAGTTATCAAAAGTTCCTATCATTGCTTCGGATGTGCAGACGGGGGTGAATGAAATTTGTATGGATGGGAAGACGGGGTTGCTTGTGCGACCCAATGATAGTTTTTCTTTAAGTGATGCGATTAAAAAATTAATTCAAGATGAGGCGATAAAAAAATCCTTAATTGCTCAGGCATTTGATCATGCGAGGCATCATTTTACTCTTGCTATTACAGAAAAAAAATTTTTAGAGCATGTAAAAGAAATTTCGTATTTATCTCATTCTAGTCTTGTATTAAAGGAGAAAAAAATTGCGTGATGTAATTTCTTTTTGTCATATACCCAAAACGGCGGGGACTACTTTAGATTATCTCTTTCGTGCCTATTATGGTTTGTATCATTTTAATGTGTTGACGTATCCTGGGAATTATTCACCTACGGAAAAAGAATTGCATATGGCCTTTAAGCTATGTCCTTGGGTTAAAAGTGTGTTTGGGCATGGTTTATTTCCTGCTGCTAATTATCAATTAAAGGACATCAATCTTGTTTGGTATGCTATGTTTCGCGAACCAGTTGCTCGTTATAAATCGCACTATATATTTTTGCGACAGGCAAATATGATTCAATATTCTTTTCTCGAATGGTTACAAAATTCTCATCAAAATAATTTACAAGTAAAATATATTGCAGGAAGCGAAAATTTAGCAGCTGCCAAAAAAATAATTTTGGAAAAATTTAAAGTGATTGGATTAGTGGAAGAGTATAAAAAATCTTTATTATGTTTTGAAAAATTTTTGGATATTCCAGGTCTCAATAATGTGGTGCATCACACTAAAAATGTGTCATCGGATAAGGAATTAATCAGGGAAGTTGATCAATTAGCTAAACATCATGAAGCAAAAATTATTTCAAATAACCAATTAGATATTGAACTCTATCAATTCATTAAAGAATCCATTTGGCCAAAGCAATTAAATAAGTTGAATGAAATTTTGTTACAAGAATCAAAAAATTCTTCAGATGAAAGGAGAACGAGTCGTTTTGTTTCTTTCAAATGGGTATTGAATGTGTATCTCAATTTAATTTATCGAACACTTGTTTATAAACCTATTTATAAAATAACTTGTCATGAAAAAAGTAAACTCTAATTATTCAGTTACACAGTCGCCCTTTGTGGAGATGGCTCCTATACATAGGTATCTTATTCTTTTTCTCGTGATTTTAGTTTTTATTTTTGATCCCCTATGTGACTTGTTAATGGTAGGGGGATATAAAGGAATTGTACTTCATTATTTTTTAGAAATATTTTATGTAGCACTGCTATTTTTCCCGATCATTTTTTATCGTCATGGGGAATATGGTTGGTTTCATCCGCTAATTTTTACTTCTTGTTATTGGCTGGCAATGACGATTGCACCCAATCCATTAATATTGCTTAAACCATTTCAAATTCCTGATTTGCCTATAAAGTTGAATATCATTAATACTGCACTGACGGATGTCGCACATTCAAATATTGCGGATGCAAAAACAAAATTAGGTTGGGTAAAAATTCTTGGACTCATATTTTATTATCTAGGATTTTTTATGAGTCCAAGCCAATTTAAACCGCTCAATTTGAAAGCACCCAAAGCTCTTTCTGCGAAAGCGATTGGTATCATTTTGTTGACGTCGTTTGTTTTTATGCTGTTCATGCTTAAGAAGGGAGGTATTGCAAATCATATGAACACTCTCTTTAGAGGAGCTGGAAGAATTGAAAATCAATCGGGGAATGGAATTTTAATTGCAATCATTCGTATGGGGTCTATTTCGTGGTTGCTTTGGTATGCCTATGATCATAAAGCAATTAAAAACCCAGTCTTCATCATCTGTGGTGTTTTGTCGATGGCTTGCAACTTTATTAGTTCAGGTTCAAGGAGTAGTGCCCTATTATATGTAATTTTTGCTGCTTTAGTATGGTCCATTAGTAATAAAAAATTGCCATTATTAAGAATGATGATGATTGGAATTGTGATCTTGGCAGGTGTGGAGACTTTACGATTTATTCGCTTGTTACAATTTTATGGCGATGTGTCTTTAGCTTCGATACAAAAAGTTTTAAGTCAAAAAGATTTGATGGAAATTATTCATGGCTCGTCCGAGAATATTAGTTGGCGAGAAGAAGTAAGAGGAACTGATTTACCTATTATGGCAAAAGTTCCTGATAAAATTTCTTATCTATATGGAGCAACTTACGCTTCTCCTCTTGTGTTTTGGATTCCTCGTGCATTGTGGAAACATAAGCCGATGCCTGCTGATATCTACGCAGGAGAAATATTACATGGACAAGAAGGCTTAAACACTCCCGTCTCAGCGACGATGGAAGCATATTGGAATTTTGGTATACCAGGAGTGGTATTAATTATGCTCTTGTGTGGTTGGTTTCATAAATATCTATCATGCTTATTTCGGGCAAATACTTATCCAGCATTTATCGTGTTCTATATTTTAAGTCTCTATTTAATGGATTTCACCTCAATGGGGATACTGCGTTTTGAGCAATATATATCAGGATTGTTGGTTGTAATGCTACTGCTCGGCATTATTGGGTTGAGTAAAAACAAAAAAACTTATAAAAATTATCAGTTATCTAATGCGTTAGATGATCTCGGGTAAGGTTTTTGTAAGACATCACTTATTTATGATAAAATTATATTTATGATTCGTTGCAACAGAAATAATAAAAGTTTTTTTTATTACATGGTAATTTTCTATTTAATACAAAGTAATTTATTTGCTCAATCGAGTGCAAGTAAACTTTCCGCAACTTTTTCTGATATGAAAAAACCAAGTTCAACTTTAGACAATGCTGCTAAAGCTCAAGAATTTTATTCGGAAGAATCACCTGGAGAAATTTTAATTGAAG
>CAZFSQ010000158.1:0-5897 GCA_964521975.1 uncultured Oligoflexales bacterium
CCTGGTTCACCTTCGTCGTTATTGCACAAAAGATATTTCGGTCCCGTATCATTCTTAGGAACAAAACTCCATTTCATCCCTGTTGGAAAACCAGCACCACCACGTCCACGCAAACCTGATTTTTTTACCACGTCGATAATTTCTTCAGGTTTCATCGCCAACGCCTTTGTCAATGCTTTATAACCGCCATGCTTTTGATATGTCGCCAAAGCACGACTGTTAGGAATGCCCTCAAACGCTGTCGTAATTTTTATTTTTTCAGTTGTACTTCCCATGCCAAAATATTTCCTTTATTTAGGTAAGGGTGCATATTTTTGTAAAATCGCATCCACGTTTTCTTCAGTAACTTTTAAATGTCTATCTTTATTCACAAGCATCGCTGGAGCACCATCACACACACCAAGGCAGGGCACTCCTTGCAAACCAAACGGAGCATCATCACCGATAGCATGTTCTAGTTTATCAATATGGTGCTGAATTTTTTTCATCACACTTTTCGCACCCATCATGGTGCAAACAATATTATCGCAAAAAAGAATTTGATACTTACGCGGTTTTTCTTGGCGATACATCGAATAGAAAGTGAGCACTTCTCGAACTTCCACTCGCTGAAGACCAAATTCTTTATCCAATTGGTCTACGTGCATATCTTGAATCCAACCATACTCATCTTGAATCGCATGAAGTACAGGTAAAATCGCGGAACGCTTTGTTTCATATCGCGTAAGATAACTTTGAATTTTTTTCTTTAGTGGTTCTGAAAATCCGCTCGACATTTTTCAACTCCAAAAAAATTAACGATCTAATTCACCCGCAATGATATTGATGCTACCTAACCCCGCAACCGCATCTGCTAAAAATCCACCTTTGCACATTTCAGTAAACGCCTGAAAAATAGCAAAACATGGCGGCCGACATTTCACGCGATAAGGAATACCGGAACCATCGCTCACGACATAAAATCCAAGTTCACCATTCGCTCCTTCATATGCAGCGTATGTTTCTCCTGGAGGAACTTTAACACCATGAACAACCATCATGAATTGATTCATCAGTCCTTCAATATTGCCATACACGTTTTCTTTTGATGGCATCACAATTCTTGGATCATCAATTTCAATCGGTCCCTCTGGAATATTATCGAGTAACTGAGAAATAATTCTTGTTGATTGGTGAATTTCTTCCATACGCACCATATAGCGATCATAGCTATCACCTCTTGTGCCTACAGGAATATCGAATTCAACTTGGGAATATTGATCATATGGAGCAAATTGCCTAAGATCATAAGCCACACCCGCAGCTCTCAAACATGGCCCGGTGAACCCCCAATTAATCGCATTTTCTTTTTCAATCGGAGCAGCCCCCACCATGCGTTTTACAAAAATTCTGTTTTTGGTTAGCAAACGATCTATCTCAGATCGTGCTCGCATAATATCTTTCAAAACTTCTTTAGCTTCTTTCACCCAACCATTCGGCAAATCAAATCCTAAACCACCCACACGTCCTAATGAAACCGTAAGCCTTGCTCCACATAAACTTTCAAACAGATCATACACTCGTTCGCGTGCATGAAAGCCCAACCAAAAATTGGTTAACGCACCTAAATCCACAGCATTCGTTGATGTACAAACAAAATGGTCGATGATACGAGAAAATTCATCAAGCAACATGCGTATAACTTGAGCACGAGCTGGAACAGTCACTCCCAACATTTTTTCAATAGTACGACACCATGCATTGTTATTCATCGGTGCTGAACAATAATTCAGACGATCCGTATACGGAATAATTTGGTTATAAGTATGTGACTCGCACATTTTTTCAAAACAGCGATGAAGATAACCGATCTCAACATCCATCTCTTCGATAGTTTCTCCATTGAGCACAGCCATGAATCGCAAGGTTCCGTGTGTGGCTGGATGGGCTGGGCCAATATTGATCCATGTTCGTTCGTCTAAATGATCAGTGACATGTTTATTCATCATCTGCTTATGTTCTTCTTCAAATACATGATGAAGCGGCGTCACTAATTCTTGATTTCCTTCTGCTGGGTAATCTTTACGCAAAGGGTGTCCCATAAAATCTTGATGACACAAAATTCTTTTTAAGTTGGGATGCCCCGTAAATTTGATCCCAAATAAATCAAACGCTTCACGTTCAAACCAATTCGCTGATTTATAAACTCCCGTGACCGATGCAATGGGTTCGTCTTCGCCTAATTCTGTTTTAATACGCAAACGACGATTGGTTGATGGTTCTGCAAAGTGATAAACAACATCAAATCTTTTTTGTCGCTCAGGATAATCCACACCACAAACATCCATTAAAAATGGATAGTGATTTTTAATTTCTTTCGCTACTTCATAAATGGAATCTTTTTGAATCCAAAGCGTATCTTCATCTTGATGGGATGAATTTTGCACAAAAACAGGCTGGGACTGGGGAATTTTTTTCTGTAAATGTTCAAGGAGAGGTTGATTGTAAGACACTTTAACCGATGCTTGGGATGACTCCATGAACAACAACTCCTTCTACAACACTCTTTCAATAAATTATAACAATATTAAAAGGCTAACACCAGCATGGAAGAAATTCAAGGATGTGTTTGCAACCTGCTCTAGGAGTGTTTCAAAAGGGCTTTTTCAGCCATCTCTATTGGTATCTTATTTTCCCGTCTATCATTTGCAATCTTGCATCTTTTCCCGACAACATGGCTCTAATTGCACTCTTGCCATTATGAATCACATTGATTTGTGGCAATGGAATTTGAATTTCTTCTCGACTTTTCCAATACTCAACGCGACCATCTTGATATTGATATTTAACAATAGAGCTGATCCATCTTAAAAATTTGGGATTTTTTTCAAGCTCCATAAAATCTAATTCAAGCTGTGTTGATGTTAATTTTTTTTCACTTGTCATCTGCGGAACTCCTTTGTTCATAACAAATTCTTGAGTAATAAATTGTCCGTCATCTTCAGTGTCGTATAAAATTAAAAAATATCCTTCATAAATATTTCCAACAGCCATCAAAGTATTAAATGGTAGATGGTGGGGCATTAGCTTTTGCATTTCATTTTCATTTTTATCATCCGCAATACTTCTTTCAATATAAGTCATCGTCCGATCAAAAACTGCACCTTGCAGCATTTGATTGTCAATCGTCTCTTTCAAGTAAGGGGGTGAAATTCTCTGCAAGTGAAAACTTCCCGATTCAGGATGCACCCACCCATTTGTATAAGAAAAGTATTGGGGCATTTTTCTTTCATAGGACCATGTAGCCGCATCTATACTTTGCGAATCAATTTTTTGTCGTGTGAATAAATCGCCCACTTGCGAATATGCTTTTTTAAATTTGCCAGTCTCAGGAAAAAGCTGAATATCCTGATCTTGATATTGAATCGTTGCGGCAGGCAGAGCTTGAAATGTATATACTTCACCTTTTCTACCTGGAAATGAATATTTTTTCATATCCATACCGTTTTTAATTGTCTCGCGTGATAATGGAATCGACTGGCTGGGCCACAATATATTTTGTACGGTCCATTGTTGAAGAGGATTATCCAAGGCAAGCTCTGGATACGAGTGATTGAAAAAAACTTTCATCTTATAGCCATGATGATCTGAAGCATCTTCATCCCAACGAAAACCCATCGGAGGAACCATGATCATGGGCTTTTGAAATTGCGGCAAACGTATGCTTTCTAATCGAGCCGCAACAGCAGAACTTTTTTCAAAATCAAATAAATATTTTCCTACAACCGCATCAAAATCTCCTTCTGCAACACTTGAAAATCGTCCGTTCAAATTGATCGCATCTATTTTAATCCCAAGGATGTCAAAAAATATTTGATTTTTATTAATGAAATAAATTTCACCTTTTAATCCCATATCCGTAATTGAATCATATAGGGCCATCATCGCATTCATTTCATTTTCATAGAGGGGGCTGGTGACAAACCATGATCCTGGATTCATCGAATCCGTTTGTCCTTGCAATTTTTCAATAATGCGAGAACTTCCTGTTGCAAGATGTCCGCTCTGATAAAGTCGGCTTGTCAGAACCATTATATTTTTTTCAAATCCTAAATTGGCATTTTCCGTGCGAGAGGTTTTAGAAAAAATCGGACGATACATAACAGGAATAGAAAGCGAAGATAAAGTGCCACCCATTTGTTCCATTAAAAATTCGTGCATCTCTTGATTAAAAACAACAAAATTTTTCATCTCACCATTTTTAGGATCAAAAAAATATGCTCCAACAGGAAATTTCTCAGGATCTTCCTCGCCCGCATCCACAGCATCATCAAATTCGTAGCCATAAACGACCATACCTCGTCTTGAAACCTCACCCGCTTTTGTTTCAATCAAATCAAAAATTCGCAAATTCATTGGCAATATATAACCTGATTCTTTGGATACTAAACTTTCAGGAACCTCTGCATAAACACCTGTTGTTTTATCAAAATGTGGCAGAGTATCTTGGGAAACATCATCTAACTCAAGAGATAAACTTAAATAACGCTCAGGATAAACTCTTCCTAAACTGCTTGGGTTCATAGGCGGTTTATTATCCCTACCGATACTCGGATTCTGCGTTCCGAATAAACCCATGCACAAATTTCTAATCTCTTCTTGACGTTTATCTGCGGCAGAAAGAGAAAAACTCCAACATGACACCATCATTAAAATAATTTGTTTTTTCATATTAATAATATAATTATAATATTTTTATTAAAATTTCAACTATTTTAATGCGGATGCTATTAGATTTAATGATAATTGCGAAGAAACATTACTATTGGCTAAAATCGCAGTTGCGGCTTGCGTAAGAATATTATTCATCGTTAAGTTTGTAATTTCTTTAGCATAATCAGTGTCAGCGATGTTAGATTTAGCCGCCGAAATGTTCTCTTGAAAAACTTCCAGAAAATCCATGCTGCGATTGAGACGACTTTGTAAAGCTCCATAGATTGCTCGAAAGGTGGATAATCCACTAAGTGCTTGATCGTAGACTGTAGGAAATAATTCCTCTTCCGCAGCTAATAGTTCTTCAGCATCCTCTAATTCAATTCCTTCTTCATCGTTAGAATTTTCTAAATATTCGCGAGCACTTTTCAGCCCTAAAGCCTCTGAAGTTGCCACGACAGATTTTAATCCGTCAAACTTAATGGCATTTAAATCCTCGTCCCCAGCTCCACCCATCGAATCTGATCCATATTGCGGATCACCCACTCGAAAAATAAGGGACTCTGGTACTTTATCACTCTGACCATCAAGTAAAGGCAAACCATTAAACTCAGTGGTCTTCGCAACACGAGTAATCTCATTATAAAGAGCTTCATATTCAATAAACAAATATCTTCGCTCTTGATTGGTCATCGTGGTAGAGGCAGCCGCGATATTTATTTCTTTCATTCGCGTAATCATATTATTAATTTCAGAAAAGCTGCTCTCCGCTGTTTGCAAAAGCGTCACTGCATCATTGATATTTCTTTTAGCCGAAGCGATACCTCGCAATTTAAATTCTAAATTTTCCGATAACGCTCGATCGGCTGGCTTGGGGTCGCTTTTAGTAAACACAGTTCCTGAACTCAATTTTTCAAAAGACTCTTGCTGCTTTTGCTGAGCTTCGTTTAAGAAGCGAGTCAGTTTTAAATTAAGTGATTTATCAGAAACATTCATTTTCTGTTTTTAATCCTTTTAAGCGTTAATGATTTTTTTCCAATCAGCATCTATTTTATTTTTATCCATGCCATCATTCTTAGCATTTTTCTCTATTAGAAAATCAACATCAGAAAAATCTTTCTTTGTTAGATAATCTTGAATCTCTGGGATTTGTTTTGACAGATCATGAATGTGCTGTGATAAATTTTCTAAATCAAAACATTCCT
>CAZFSQ010000159.1:0-5868 GCA_964521975.1 uncultured Oligoflexales bacterium
ATGGGTAGTGAAACAATTATTTCTGAATTACCCCCGAACACTCAGTTAGTGTATCCAGAAAAAATCAAAGAAATTGAAAAAATAGTGAGTAAAGGTATAAAGACAAAAATTGTATCTATAAAAAATCAGGAAGGAGTATAAAAGTGATTCACTTAATATATTTTGGTTTGTCTTTTTTATTTGTGTTGCCGCTATGGGGCGAAACTGGAATTACGGGAATTTATGAGGGTAATATGCATCTGACTGACGGGGGTGTTGAACGAGATATTCCCTTGGCAGTATCTTTACAGCTTACCGACGAAACCATTATATTGCCTTCGGGTACAGAATATATTATCGAAGGTTCTTTTGTTGTTGATGAAGAAGGTGGACCGTTTTCCTTTGCGAGTATTACCTATGATTTTGAAAACAATCGTCTCGATTTAAAATACCGCCGCGATAAATCATCTCCTAATAGCAGTGCCTCTTCCTTTCGATTGGTGGGTGAATTAGATGGCGATGGGGGAATATCAGGAAAAGTTTTTACGAATACGCTCGGTAAAATCGGGGACTTTAGTATCAAAATCAATGAAAAATTAAAAGCAATTCCCACAAGAATTAAATATCTGGGGGTGTGGAAGGGAAAAGGACTCAATGTGCGGTTTAATCGCTCTGCTCAAATTGAAATTGGTTTATCAAAAACCTTGAATACGATTGCCAATCCTTTGAATTATGAATTTGAATATACATTAGGAAAAGTGGCTTATTATAAATATAACGGCTCTGACTTGGGCGGTTTTCACAATATTACGATCGATTATTAACGACGCAAATTTGTGTTTACAGCTTCTACTACCGAGCTGACGGTTGAGGGAGATATTGATTTTGTAAATAATTCAATTACGGGTTTTCAGAGTTCGGCATTATATGGAAAAACAGTTGTATTTGAGAACTTAAAATGAATTTATTTTCTTCAAAATAATCTTTGCAAATTCTTGGTAAGGTAGAAAATCATCCGCGTGATCTTCACCCAGTAAAAGTCTTGGACTAGTAAAATTAATTTCAGAAATATAATCACCTAGTAAATCCATTCCTGTTATCACGAGTTGAAATGATTTACAAAGATACTGTGCAACTTTTTCTATTTTATTGATCTCTTTTCTACTTGGCTGATAGCGAATAATTTTTGCACCTGATACGGAGTTTGCTAGAAAGTTTCCTGTGGCTGGAATTTTTTTTGCCCAGGCAAGTGGTTTCCCTGCGACCGTAAATACACGAATTTCTCCTGAAAATACTTTGCCATTAAATGGCTGCATCAAGCGAAAGTTTTTTTCATCACCCAATTCTTTTTTTAAAAAATCTTTTGCAGGCCCTTGAATATGTTGAACTCCGCGACCGGCAAATAAATTTAATGGCTTGATCACAGAATTGTGATGACAAATATTTTGATGAAACTTTTCCAGCTGTTCTTCATTCGATGAGACGAGAGAAGGCAAGGTGGAAAATTTACCCTGAAATAAAATTGTTTTTTCGTTGTATTTTCTAAGTGAAGAAGGAGAGTTAAAAATAGGGATTTTTTTTTTCGACGGTTTCAAGCATAGATAAAATGGTTAAGTAGGAATCATCTACAGGTGGATCTATTCGCATATGAATAGATGCAAATTGAGTGAGAAACATTTTGATTGTTTGGCCAACCTGAACATTCTTTACTTGAAAATCGTCTACAACGATTTCATTGCAGAACACCTGAGGAATCTTGAGATTTGAGAACCAAACAAAATCCGAGGGTGTACAAAAAAATATTTTCTCTCCAATATATTGCAGTGAAAAAATCATACGCAGTGAAGTATCTAATTTTAAATTCAGAGACTTTAATGGATTCATGATAAAAAGATGTGGCTTTTTTTTTCTCAAAACTATTTCCTTAGACTAAGTCTGGATACCTTGCTACAAATGAGACGATAACAAATTAAGAGGAGATTTCCTAATATGATTCGCCCGCTGAGAAAATTACAAGATTTGAACGTGGAAGGTAAAAAAGTTTTTTTGCGTTTAGATTTAAATGTTCCGATTGAAAAGGGTAATGTTACGGATACAACACGAATTGATGAAGCTTTACCCACCGTGCAATGGCTGTTAGAAAAAAATGCTCGAATTCTTATTACGGCTCATCTTGGTAGACCAAAACCAAAAGATAAATTTACATTTGAAGAAAAATATTCTCTTGAACCTGTGGCCAAATGTTTAGCCGAAAAATTACAAAAGGAAGTGGTGCTCATTTCCAGTTTTGGGGAAGACCCTGTATCTCCTATGATGCAGCAGTTAAAACCAGATCAACTTATTCTTCTTGAAAATGTTCGCTTTCATCCTGGGGAAGAAAAGAATGATTCTGATTTTGCTCAGTCCATCATTCATGGTTTTGATTTTTATGTTGATGATGCTTTTGGAGCTGTGCATCGTGCCCACTCTACAACAGTTGCTTGTGCTGACGCACTTAAACCTGAGCAGCGTGCGGCGGGTCTTCTGATTCAAAAAGAGGTAACAACACTGTCCAACTTAATGAGCAATCCCAAGGCACCATTTACTGTTATTTTGGGAGGAGCCAAAGTTTCTGATAAAATTAAGGTCATTGAAAGTTTACTAAATTATTGTAACGATTTAATCATTGGTGGTGCAATGGCCTACTCGTTTTTAGATTTCAAAGGATGTAAAGTGGGCCAGTCGAGAATTGAAAAAGACCAACATAAAATTTTGAGCGAAATTTTTAAGAAAGCAGAGACTCACCGCGTTCGTATCCATTTACCTCTGGATCATATTGTGGCAAAAGATTTTTCAGAAACAGCACCAGCCATTTCCATAGTAGAACAAAATATTCCTGACGATATGATGGGTTTAGATATTGGAATTAAAACACAGAAAAAATTCAGAGAAATTATTTTAAACTCAGGCACAGTTTTTTGGAATGGTCCCATGGGGGTTTTTGAGTGGAATGCCTTTGCATCAGGAACACAAGCCGTTGGGCAGGCAATTGCTGATAGCTCTGCAATATCTGTTGTCGGTGGTGGCGACTCGGTGGCTGCGGTGAATCAATTTCATCTCGCAGAAAAAATGACCCATATTTCAACAGGAGGTGGAGCTTCCTTAGAGTTTTTGGAAGGTAAAACGCTTCCTGGATTAAAAGTTTTATATCAATAGAGGGAAAATGATATGTCTCGTCAACCCATTTTAGCAGCTAATTGGAAAATGAATAAAAATGTTGAGGAAGTCGATCCATTTTTTGAAAATTTTTATTCACAAATTAAAGATAAAAATAAAAAGGGGAAATTAGTATTTGCAATCTCCAGTCTTTTTCTAAAAGAATGTGTGCAAAAATATAAAAACTATTCGTGGAGTTTTTGTTCACAAAATATTCATTTTGAAAAATCGGGGGCCTTCACCGGAGAAATCTCTCCGTCGCAAATTAAATCTATTGGTATTGATTGGACGCTGATTGGTCATAGCGAACGGCGACAGTATTTTAATGAAACAGATGCAAGCGTCCAAAAAAAAATTGTTTCGTGTTTCAATGAAAATTTACATGTCATTGCTTGCGTAGGTGAAACAAAGGATGAAAGATTGGCAAATAAAACGCAAGAAGTTTTAAAAAGACAGTTGTTTGCTATTTTAGAAGGTAATGCCAATTGTAAAAACCTGACGATTGCCTACGAACCTGTCTGGGCAATTGGGACAGGCATATCAGCAACTCCCGAACAAGCTGAAGAGGCTCATCAATATATTCGAGAGTTGATTCATCAAAAATCAGGTGCATCTTGTGCGGAAGAAATACGCATTTTATATGGTGGCAGCGTGACACCCGAAAATTTTGCGTCCTTGATTAAATTACCCAATATTGACGGTGCTCTTGTGGGGGGGGCTTCTTTAAAGCCAGATGTTTTTGCAAATCTATGGAATCTTCTTTAAATTTCAGCACTCAATCGTAATAAGAAGTTTTTCTTAGTTGACGAAATATTTTGGTGATCATGATCTGAAAAATAATAACGCTTATAACTTCTATCATATTCTTCCTGATGGTAGTCAAATATTAAATAAGTTTTTTCTAAAATTTGATAACCAAATCCCAATGAGTAGGAGGTTAGTGATAAATTTGCATAAGCCATTCCACTTCGATTCAAATAACTTTCTAATCCCCCAGAATCGAGATCCATTTTTTGATAATTAAACCCGACGAAATGTTCTGCCAGAATACGATATGATCCTGATAACCAGTAAACGACTCGTTCGGTAATATTGGCTTTCTCTTTCGCAGAATCTTCGTCTGCCGGAAAACTTAGAGCGTAATAGGTTCCTTCGATTTTTGAAAAATTTTCATTGGGCAAATCTTTAGTTTCGCTTCGTGAAAAAGTGTTTTTATCTAAATCAGTATAAGAAGACTTTTGCCAGCATAAATTTAATTTCAATCCATATGCCATTGGCCAATCACCATTGAGTCCTGAACACAAAGAAACTCTTTCAGTACTAAATCCCTTGTCGGAAAATTGAGTTTTATTAATCTCATCAACGGATGAATAAAAATTTTTATAAGCTTGCGACCCCACATCATTTCCGTCATAAGACATTGCAAACTGTACTTCGATACCTTTTAAAATTGTTGAATTCAGTTTCATCCCTGCATATTGCTGAGGATCTAAATTCATTCCATTTTCACCTTCTCCGTTGCCATAAAGCAAAGAAACTCGCATTCCTTCCAAGGGTGAAAGAAAATAATTGATTCCAACAGCAGTTTGATACCATCCTGATTCAGTAAGGGGTGGTACGGACACTAGACCCGACAAGTTTTCTAAATGGGTTACACCTTCGTGTTGACCGATTTCAAAAGATAAATTTTTCTTTGGATACCACTGAATTTGATAATTAGATACCCATGACAAAGAATCAGGCTCGGTAATTTTATCCATTTGAGCATCTGATTGTGGCAAATTTGCAAATGCTGCACCAGGTTTTTTAAAAGGATCAATCGCAAAATTTAAGTGCAACAAATCATCTTTTTTTAGCTGGGTAGAAAATTCAAGACGAGAAATGGATAAACATGAATTTACAGTCACGCTTGAGTGATTAAAATCATGGCCGCAATCAAGATTTGTTTTCAAAGTATTCGCAGGTGTTATGTGATAAAAAAGAAGAAAACTAAATGGAAAACTATTTTTTTTTATGCGACTGAAAATGTTTTGAAATCTCCCCAGCATGTTAAATCTCTGGCTTCATTTGCCAATAGGTGATTGAGAACAGAAACAGTAACTTTAACATCACCAATGGATCTGTGTCTCGCCTCAAATTTTAATTGATAATGATTTGCTAGAGCATCTAAAGTTCTTTGTTCCAATTGTGGTAAAAAATGTCTCGACATCTTCAGAGTACAAAAGCATGGCCATTCTAAAACATAGCCAATGCGTTCTGATTCAGCTTTTAAAAACTTCATATCAAATTCAGCGTTATGAGCGACCAGTATGGAACCATCACAGAAATCTAAAAATCGCGGTAACACCGACGCAATTTCCTCCTGCTGAGTAAGTTCTTTATCGCTGATTCCTGTTATTTTATTGGCTACATAACTCATGGCTTGTTCTGATTTGATGAGAGCTGAAAAACTATCCACGACTTCACCAGCTTCTAATTTCATAGCCCCAATTTCAATAATTCGATCTTCCTTGCTGTCTAGCCCTGTGGTCTCAAAATCAAAAACTACCCATGGACATTTGTTGGCGGGCATCGCATCCTTTGGGCGAAATCGCATCACTTGGCTTAATACCAACTTTTCAGAATTTTTTTTATCTTTTGAAGAAGGTTCTTCCGATGGAAAAAAAACGCGATAGATATTGGTATCTGAAAGTT
>CAZFSQ010000160.1:0-5810 GCA_964521975.1 uncultured Oligoflexales bacterium
ATATCTTTTTAAATATTTTAGAAATTATCAATGAGTTAAAATTAAATTGTATAATTTTGTCAGTGGGTTCTTCTGAAGAATATGGAAATATAACCGAAGAAGATTTACCTCTTAAGGAGTCACACAAGCTTGTTCCCAATAGTCCCTATGCTGTTGCTAGAGTTGCTCAAGAAATGTTGTCGCGAGTGTATGTCGATGGATTTGGCCTGGATATAGTTATGACTAGATCATTTAATCATATGGGGCCAGGCCAAAATCAGCAATTTGTTATTTCCGGATTTATTAACAAAATTCTTGAAGCTCGCAAACAAAATCAAAATTCAATAAAAGTTGGTGATATTTCTATTGTCAGAGATTTTGTGGATGTTAGAGATGTTGTTCGTGCTTATTATTTATTATTTAAGCATGGGAAATGCGGTGAAATTTACAATGTTTGCTCAGGAGAAGCGGTGAAACTTTCAGAAGTTATCTCAATAATATCAGAGATATTGGAAATTAAAATTAATCCGCAGATTGATGAAACATTGATACGACCAATTGATAACCGAGTAATAAAAGGTTCTTATCAAAAACTTAAAGACGCCACTGATTGGAATCCTCAAATACCACTTGCTCAAACATTAAAAGACATGCTTATCTCTCAAGGACAAAAATGAAGATTCTTTTTACAACTCCAGTGCTTGAGCACCCACCAGTCGGTGGTCCTCAACTTAGAATCGAAAACTCGATTAAAGCATTATCTAAAGTTGGAGAGTTGCATATTATTTCCCAAGTCGATAGAGAACACATGGGGGGGATAGAAGCTGAAAATTTTTATAAAAAATATTGTGCTTATTTTCATTATGCACCAAAAGCGCAGAATAATAATCGTTTCCCTTTAAAGCGTACAGTCTCAGGTTTAGTATTTAGAGTTTTTGCAAAAATTTTAAGAGATTATGCCACATTCTTTGATTCAGATGCTAAGGGAATAGTAAAATACGCTCGAAAAAATCAAATATCAGTGATTTGGTTTGGATATGGAAATATTTCTTACCAACTCATGAAAAAAATTAGAGAGCTTGCTCCAGAGTTAAAATTAATTTGTGACACAGATAGTGTTTGGTCACGATTTGTTTTAAGGGAAATTCCTTTTGAAAAAAATGCAGATAAAAGAAAACGCATTTTGCAGCAAGGTTTAAATAAAATTAAGGAGGAAGTTAATTGGGTAGACTTTTGCAACGTTACTACTGCTGTGTCCGATGTGGATTTGGATTACTATAAGGGCATTACCCCTTTTTCTGAAAGGATTAAGCTTTTTTCTAATGTGATTGATCTTAATAACTACGGCCCAATAATTCCTCCACCTACAGATTTTAAAACACCTTCTATTTATCTAGCTGGGTCTTTTGGCGTAGGCAGTTCAATGGATAAAGCTGCTCGTTGGGTTATAAATGATATTTTTCCTTTGCTTGCATCGAGAAATCCTAATCTATATTTTTACATTATTGGTAATGGATCAAAGGAAACGTTGGCTGATATAAAACATGAACGAATTATCATAACAGGAAGACTAGATAGCGTACTACCCTATCTTTGCAATTCCTCAATTGCGCTTGTGCCACTTATGTTCGAATCAGGCACGCGCTTTAAGATTTTGGAAGCTGCCGCTTGTTCGGTGCCAATTGTTTCAACATCCTTGGGAGCTGAGGGGATACCAGTAGAGCATAATAAAAATATTTTGATAGCTGATACTAGCGCTGAGTTTGTTGAAGCTATAGAGAAAATAATTAATGACCCTCCTTTTGGCAAGAGGCTTGCGCTAGATTGTAAGAATCTTGTTATGGAACATAACAGTATTCAAAGTCTTCAAAAAGAAGCTCAGCAAATTTTAGAATTTGTTTTAAGTAATTAAAATTCTTGAATTAACTTTACTCAATTTTAAATTATCGGTAAACTTTTTACATGTATCAAGCATTCTCTCCAGTTGGAGAATCATTTTTTATAGCTGAGCATTTATCAGAAGATACCAGGTCTTTTGGAGCTTCTCAGGTAGATGATATCCTAAAATATTATCAAGAAAATGGTTATGTCGTGATTCGCGATCTTCTGCCTAAACATTTATGTACAAATACTAAAAAACACTTTTATCAATCGATAAAACCGTACAAAGGTCTTCTTCAAAGACACAATGGTAACAAAGAAGCGAACAAATTCAATAATAATGGTTTTATGATGAACCCCTTGATGAATATTCACCAGTGCCCCAAAAAATTTCTTAATGATTATATTGCAAGTACTTTGACATTGCTAACTCACGAAAAAATTGCAGAATTTTGTACTTATTTTCTTAATGGATCAGGAGTTGGTCTTCTTACTTGGAATCAATTTGAGGGTAACCCAGAAACAGAGCCACATCATGACTGTTATTTTTGGGGAAATGATCTAAAGTTTGGTGAAGTGGTTGGTGCCTGGATTGCATTGGAAGATATTCATCCTGGTGCTGGAAGGCTTTATGTCTATCCAGGCAGTCACAAGCTCGACCTGCAAGAATTTGCAATTGAAACTGAATACGGCGACTATCCCTTACATCCTGGTGAGGAGAAATATCAAGAACTCATGGTTAAATTTTTAAAACAAAGTGGAATGAATTGCATGGCTCCTCTCTTGAGAGCTGGTGACGTCCTATTTTGGGACGCACGCACAATCCATGGAAGCTTGGCAACTACTGATCCAAAATTTTCACGAGCTTCATTTACTGCACATTATAGTTTAGATGAAGGAAGATTTGTTCCTGAAAAATCTAAAACCACTAAACTTAATGGTGTCTCATTGGTTTATACAACTTTCAATTTGAAGAATTTTTTGAGCGCAAAACTTCCAATTTTAAGAAAGCCTTATCAGATAGTAAAGTATATAATCAATAAATAATTTATGAATCTCGCTTAACTCATCTTATTTTTTAAATCGTCTACTCATTTGCTGATATCTTTTAAAAATAGAAGACAGCGGGGAATCAAAATTAATCAAATGATTTATTTTTGATACTTGTTTAGGGGTTGAATTAATCTTTTTTAGAGCTTCTAGTAATGATTCAGGATTGTTTAAGTCTATTGAATAGATCAGTTCTTGATTATGAGTTCGCTTAAAAAGCTCTTTGACTAAAAAGTCAGAATAAATAATTGGGCGGTTTAAAAAAATGGCTTCCAGGGGGGGGATATTTGTTGGTCCAAAATATGAAGGCATGACCACTGCTTTAGAATATTCATAATAAGTTTTTAAATGCTCATTAGGAACAAAGCCTACAAAATAAATATCTTCTATTAATTCATATTGATGGATCACTGATTTTATATAATGAGCATTTCCTTTATCTGTACCAGCAAAGACTACCTTAATGGGCGCACCACCTTTGTCTTTATTAATTTTTAAAGCCTCTAAAATAAAAATATGATTTTTATGTGCCCAAAATTGAGCAGGGTAGAAAAGATAATCAGGGTCTATGTGTTGTGATTCTAATATTGTTAGGTCTGATATTGAAGTAGCAAGAAAAGCTGACGGTTGGAAATAATTAACATAAACTCGATCAGGGTTAATATTGTAAATTCTGGCAATGTTTTTTTTTCCTATTTCAGAATCACAAATAACCGCGACTGCTTTTTTCAAAACATTTTGATACAGATATTCGCGTTTTTCAATTTCTCTACTATGCCTTACTTCTGGAAATTCAGGATAATCTAAATGACAGAGATCCCACACGGTGAAAATGAAATTAATATTTTCACAATCGAGGGCAAGTGTGCAAGGACTCACAAAATAGACAAGATCTATAGAATTCTTAGCAAGCAATTTTTCAAAAGGGTTCATTAAAAAAAAACGCTTTAAAAAATTCATAAAAAAAATATTTCTTCTTGCTGAAAGAATTAACCTTTCCAAACGATTAAATTTGATGGTCTTGCAATTAAAGGACATCTTTTGAAGTGCTTGTTCGCTCTTATCATCTTTAACGAAAATAACGAGCTCATCATTTTTATCAGCACGAGCTTCAAGAGCAGCATTCAGTGACTGTTGAAAACCACCACCATTTTCCACTGGCTGTTCGATGACAATTGCTATTTTCATTTTGTTAAAACCGCAAATCCATACCAAGCTGTATCATCTAAGTTTTGTCCAGATAGCCATTTGGTCATTTGCAATAGTTTTAAATCGTGCTTTGCGGCAAGAAAATTTATCTCAGTCGCAAAAAGAAATCTCATGCGGTGTGATTCAAATAACTCTCTACGATCTTTTGTTTTGAGAGAGTCAATCCAAACTTTAAAATCAACTTTTACGATATTTTCTGAAAAAATCATATGAGGATTAGTAAAACGAGTCACCCTCACGTGATCATTTGAGACTTCTAAAAGTTTTGCCTTTGGTTTGTCAGTAAGAACGGCAGTACCATGCCAAAAATCAAATGCGAAGATTGATCCTTCTTTCATGTGCTCGCTAGCAACTCTGAAGAAATCATCAAGTTTTTCATTGGTATCTTGATAGCTAGCAACATGAAACAAGGAAACAATTCCATCAAATTTTTTATTTAATGATAGTTTTGTGATATCTGTTTCAACCAGGCTGATTTTAGATTCAAATAATTTCAAATTTCTTCTACATTTACCAAGCATCGAAGAGCTTAAATCAACACCCGTCCAGGACTCAATTTTTGGAAGCCAGTGTGTTGCATGTCCACCAGTTCCACAACCTAGCTCTAAAATAGAATTTACTTTTGAACTTGAATGAGAATTGAGAGTATCCAGGACAAATTGGCTTTCATTAAAATAATTCTTATTCTTGTAAAGTAAATCGTAATACTCAGAATAGAGTTCATCAAAAACTTCAGACATTATTTCAACACCTTTTTTACGACATCTATAACTTTGGCTTGCTGATTTTCCGTGAGTGCAAGCCCACTTGGAATATAAAATCCTTTTCTTGCGATTCGTGAGGCAGTTGGCAGATCTGGTTGAATTTCAAAACCATACTTTCTTAAAACAGGTTGTTCGTGTAAGGGCCAAAAAAATGGTCTAGTCCCAATTCCTTCTTTCGCAAGGCTTGCCATGGCCACTTCAGCATTCATATTTCTTGATTCATGAAGAACGATCCCGAAAACCCAGTATATATTTTTTGCAAAGCAAGTTTCTTCTAGTGGAAGCTGAATCCCTTTAAGACATTTAAATTCTTTGGAATAAGTTGCACCCATCTTTCTTTTAATTTTAACAAAATCATCAAGCCTTTCTAGCTGAGCAACACCAAGAGCAGCCTGAAGATTAGTCATTCTAAAATTCCAACCAAGATCATCATGAACAAATCTTCTCTCAGGCTTAAAGCATAAGTTTCGAAGATTCCTCATTTTATCAGCTAGGCTATCATCGTTAGTCAGAATCATTCCACCTTCACCTGTGGTGATATGCTTATTAGGATAAAAACTAAAAATACTTAGATCACCAAAGCTCCCACAAGGACGTCCCTTGTATTCCTGCCCATGCATTTCTGCTGCGTCTTCAATTAGTTTTAAATTATATTTTTGGCAAAGTTCAAGTATTGGATCCATATCAACTGGAAGTCCGTAAATATGAACAACCATGATTGCTTTTGTTTTTGAATTAATTTTTGATTCAATCTGAGAGACATCCATGTTCCAAGTGTTGATGTCTGAGTCAATGAAAACTGGCTTAGCTCCATTTCTTAAAATTTGGGACAGGCATGAAATAATTGTAAAAGAGGGAAGAATCACTTCATCGCCCTTTGAAATTCCGAGTGCCTCGATAGCTGCATCAATCGCCACGGTCCCATTG
>CAZFSQ010000161.1:0-5809 GCA_964521975.1 uncultured Oligoflexales bacterium
GAATCAAAGAAAGTACCTTGTTCAAAAGTTTCTTTTTCACAGAGACAACACCCTTTGTAATTAAAGGATTCTCCCGTTTCGCGGTCGCGACCTTGAGAGGATATCTCAATTGGGTTATTGTTTGTCCAGCCATCTGAACCTATTAAATCTCCGATACATGCTCCCAGTTGTGATGTGCCGACGCAATTGGCCCAATCGTTGTCTCCTGAAAGAATGGCTTCTTTAATTTGAGCCGCAGCAGAGTTAATAACGCTACATGCGAGTTGTGTTGCCGAGGCTCCTAACATGCAAGCTCCTGAGGCAACTTCAGATGCAAGGGATCTCGCTAATTGATCGGCAAGATTTGGGTCGTCGGGTAAAAAATTATCCAAATTAACGCGACCACGCATCACAGCAATCTCGCAAATATTTCCGGCTGTGCGAAAACAGCTTGCGATTCTTGATTTATTAGCATCTGAAGAACCCCCACCTGTCAATGCCCCACAAGCATTTTCAAAATCAACCGATCGTTTAGAGGAAATAGCATTTCCTATGGCCTTTGATCCCCCTGTACAGGCCCACGATGCGAGAGCTTGTTTGATTCCTACATTCATTCGCACATTTTTTTCGAGGACTTCAATTCCTAAATCAGTAGCAAATTGTTTTGCGGCATTTTTAAGTTCTTGAGCAGCGAATCCTTTTACACACGATACAAGTGCAGTTTGGATAGCTGAAGTTGTTGCTTTATCAAAATCTTTATCTAAAACGGTTTGAATATTTTCTTGTTCTTCAATGTTAGAAGCGATATCCCCGGTGATCATTCCGGCTTCTTTAAATGATCTTTTGCATAAATCTTTTTCAACACGTTCGATACATTGTAGTGATCGAGTTGTGGTGTTAGCTGAAATGGCTATTGCGGTTTGTGAAGCAAATTCACAAACTTTTCTTAAATCAGAAAATTGAAAAATGAAATTGATAAGATATTGTGTGATACGATCATAATTTACACCATCTTCTGCTAGGCCAGATGTATTTTGTGCCACCGTTTTTTTCTTACAAGTTGTTAAGGTAGGAAAAGTGGCTATCAAAACAAAAATAAAAATTATTTTGGTGGTTCGGTAAGTAGCGAACATAAAGATTCCCCTCCGGGTCCTTTGATTTGAGCAATTAAATTTGTTTTGCTTGGAACTTCTCTCTCGAAGCTTAATTCTTTGAGATCTATTATTTTTTGATCAAAAATAATTTCGCTAACGTCGCTGGTCGTTTTAAAATTAAAATAACCACGATTACCTTCCCATTTATTTAACACGATTTCGCAAGTGGGTGGTTGTGGCAGTGTTTTTCCCTGACGCTGAATAAAAATATTGCAAGATGAAGATCCTGAGGGTCCAGATACAGAGCCCAAATAGACCATCACAGGGTTTTGTTTCATATCATCAATGACCTCTTTTCCAACTTGAATTAATTGATAAGGATAAACTTTTTTAGATCCGCCCTCTGGTTTTTGTTCGATCATATCGAGTAGAGCCGTTTTGACATTACCCGAAGTTTTTAGAATTAAATGAATGGGCGTGTCCGTGTTTATTTCTTTGGGTAGTTCAGCAGTGATGCTGCAAGTTGGGAATGACGAAATTCCTCTATTAGAACTTTGAGGAGTTAAATTATCTTCTGCTTTACGATTGGGAATTTCATCAGCGAGAATAATATTCGATGTGGAGATTAAAAAATAAATTATAGTTTTTGATTTCACTAGCAGTCATTATTTCAAATTTAAAAAATGTTGTCAAAAATAATTTGTTAGAGAGGGGGTCTCATGTAACAATTAAGAGGGAGGGTTTTTGAAAATGCAAAGAAAAAAAATGTGGATGTTTATTTTATTATGTTTTCTAGAAGTCAAAACGCGAGGAGCCAATTTAGACAGTTTAACTCTCGCCTTTGAAAATCCAGTGAAGGTTTTAGACCCTCGTTATACTTCCGATGCGGATAGCCAATATATTGAATCGCTCACTCATTGTTCTCTTGTGCGATTTGATGAATCTGGGAAAACAGTTCCCCATTTAGCAGAAAAATGGAATTGGGAAAATAATCTTCAGTTAAAAATGACTTTGAAAAAGGAAGTGAAATTTTCTGATGGTAATTTAGTAACGGGCAAAGATGTTCTAGCGACGTATGAATATCTAAGAAAAAAAGATTTGAAACAACCGTCTCCGAGAGCGGCGGCATTTAATTTGATTAAAGAAATAAAATTGAGTGGTCATGAAATTTCTTTTTTTCTGAATGAACCGGATGCATCTTTTGTGACGAATCTTGTTATTGGCGTTTTACCTGAAAAAGTTGCTGCAATAGAACCGCAAAATCAAGCACAACCTATGACAGGGTGCGGTCCTTATCAAATAGCAAAATCTGATATGACAGGAATTGATTTGGAGCAAAATAAATTTTATGCCTGGGGAAATGAAAAAGGTTTGAAAAAAATTTCATTTAAATATGTGGCCGATGAAACGACTCGTTTTGCTAAATTAGAAAAAGGGGAATTGGACCTTGTACAGAATTTGATTAGTCGTGATAAAGTAAAAGACCTCGCTAAAAAACCAAATTTAAAAATAGAAAAACGTTCAGGACTTAATACAACCTATTTAGGATTTAATATGAAAAATCCTATTTTGGCTAATATCAAAGTTCGTCAAGCAATTGCATATGGTATTCAGCGAGACGATATTATCAAATATATTTTAAACGGACTGGCGACTCCTGCAACGACGTTAATCACACCGGATTCAAATTTCATTGATAAAAATTTAAAAAAATATGAATTCAATCCTAAATTAGCAAATGAATTATTGGATGCTGCTGGTTATAAAGATCCTGATGGGCCTAAAGGAGTAAAATCAAGATTTAAACTTTCTTATAAAACAACAACCAATGCTACAGCACTCCAAGTAGCGAAAGCTTTATCAGCTCAGTTGAAAAAAATTGGGATTGAGGTGGAAGTTTTTTCTTTAGAGTGGGGAAAATTTAAGAGCGAAGTTGAGAATGGGAATGTGGATTTGTGGAGTTTGCGGTGGATTGGATTTAAAGATCCTGACATTTTTCGGTTCGCTTTTGCCACAGAAAGTTTTACCCCAAATGGGGGAAATCGTGGATGGTACTCGAACACAAAACTCGATAAAATTATGACAGAAGCAAGACAAAGTATTGACGAGAATAAAAGAAAAGAACTATATCTTGAGGTGCAAAAAATTGTGAATGAAGAATTGCCGTATGTTTTTTTGTGGCACGAAGATTTGTTCGCTGTGATGAATAAAAAAGTAGATGGTTTTAAATTGTATGCGGATGGTCGTTATGACGGTTTAATGCAAACGAGGAAAAAATAATTTAGAGTGTTTTATTATTTTTTACGTAGATTAATAGGCGTTATTCCAGTTTCTCTTGGGGTGCTCGTCATCGTTTCACTCATGATTTATTTGGTTCCTGGAGACCCTGTTGATACTTTATTAGGCCCTTATGCTTCGGATAAAGATCGTTTGGAGTTGCGAGGTCAGCTTGGACTTGATCAGCCCATCCCTCTTTTAATTTTACGTGATGTGAAAAGAATTTTTACTTTGGATTTAGGTGAGTCGATTATCAATCATCAACCCGTTATGGAGATGATTAAAGTAAGAATCGGGCCAACTGTTGAACTTGCTTTTTTGTCAATGATGGTGGCCATGATGATCAGTATTCCTCTCGGAATTATTGCCGCATTAAGAGCAAAAACAGGAACAGATTTTTTTGCTATGACGCTGGCGATGTTGGGCGTGTCGATGCCTAATTTTTGGCTAGGACCACTGATGATCATGCTTTTTTCATTAAAGTTAGGATGGCTTCCTGTATCAGAAAGAGCGGATTTATTTTCTTATGTTCTGCCATGTATTACATTGGGGGCTGCTTTAGCAGCTATTTTGAGTCGTATGACAAGAGCTTCTGTTTTAGAAAATTTGCAGGAAGATTATGTTCGCACAGCGAGAGCGAAAGGGTTATCGGGAAGAGTTGTTGTTTTAAAACATATATTACGCAATGCATCGTTACCACTCTTGACAATGATGGGACTGCAATTTGGTGTTTTGCTGACAGGGGCAATCATCACCGAAAAAATTTTTGATTGGCCTGGACTTGGATCGTTAATTATTAGTGCAATATACAGTCGAGATTATCCGGTGGTGCAGGGGTGTGTTCTCTTATTTTCTTTTTCTTACGTGATGGTGAATTTAGTTACCGATATTTTATATGCCTATTTTGATCCGAGAATTCGACTAGCATGAAAAAAATTTTGCGAGATAAAAGATTCACAGCTGGTTTTTTTGTTTTAATTCTATGGGGAGTTTTATTAATTTTTGCACCGATTATTTCTCCTCTGCAATCGTATGATTTAGATTTATCTCTGAGAATGCAGTCACCTTCATGGGAACATTTTTTAGGTTGTGATAAAAATGGTGGGGATGTGCTCACCAGTATTTTATTTGGTGGAAGATTATGTTTGATGATTGCCTTTTTATCAGTAGCTATTTCTTCAGCTATTGGAACAGTGATTGGAATTCTGTGTGGATATTATCGAGGAAAAATAGATTATTTTTTTATGCGAGTGGTGGATATTTTAATGGCTTTTCCTGGGATTTTATTGGCGATCGCTTTGACGGCAGTGATGGGTCCAAGTTTTTATAATATTATTTTTGCCATTTCATTAACGGGATGGACGAGTTATTCAAGATTGATTCGTGCTCAAGTGATGTCACTTACGGAGAGAGAATATGTGATAGGAGCAAAAGCCTTGGGAGCTTTTGATTTTAGAATTATTCGTAAACATATTTTCCCAGGACTTATTTCACCGCTCATGATTCAAGCAACGTTTTCGATTGCTGGTGTTATTTTAGTCGAATCAAGTTTGAGTTTTTTAGGACTTGGCCCGCAAGAGAATATATTAACTTGGGGTGCGTTATTATCCGATGGCAGAACAGTAATTGAAGAGGCTCCGCATCTCAGTATTTTTCCGGGTGTGGCGATTATGTCCATTGTGCTGAGCCTCAATTTTTTAGGCGATGCGTTGCGAGATTTTTTAGATCCGAAGGAAGTGTGATAGAATTGAATTCTATGAACGCGAGACAACAAGAAAAAAAATTCAAAAAAGAATATGCCATAGAACTTTTAAATATTGCGGAGGGAGATTGGTATTCTGCTCAAGATTTATTAAATTCATCAAAGGGTAGAATAGAAAATTTATTTTTCTTGGTTCATCAAGCAATAGAGAAATCAGTTAAAGCTTATTTGTGTTGGTTAAATCAACCCATTCCGATGGTTCATGATTTGGGAGTATTAGTGGCTAAAATTCCAACTCATTTAGAATTTCCCTTTGATTACAAATTGAACGAACTCAATGATTTTGCGACAATTCGCAGATATGAAGAAGGAGTGGTCGAGTTAACCAAAGAAGAAGCAGAGAGTGCATTACGACTAGCAGAAGATGTTCAGGTGTGGGTCAGAGAAAAAGTTTTGAGTAAAAAATGTTAAAATCATTATTCGCAAAATCTTTAACAGAAGAAGATCAAAGAGGTCTTATCAAGACCTATGTGGATTTCTTTAGAGAGGTTCCTGGTGTTGATAAAATTTATTTGATTGGTTCTGCGGCGAGAAAAGAAATGAAAGAATCATCGGATTTAGATTTTCTTATTGTTTTTAAATCGAAGGAAAAAATTGCTCAAGGTAGAAAAATAATTAGATCGAAGAAGTTTCCAACGGCATGGCCTACAGATGTAATTATGGTAGATAAGGATACATTTGATCGTAAATCAAACAT
>CAZFSQ010000162.1:0-5797 GCA_964521975.1 uncultured Oligoflexales bacterium
GAAGGACAAAAAATAAATTGGAAAGATGGTGTCGCTGCCTTCAGGCACATTCTTTATTTTGGTTTAATTCATAATAAACCATTTAAACCTGGATTGGCTCAGTCACTTAGTTCTCTCGATAAATCGGCGGATAAGATTTATCATCCCATTTTAGAAAAGGGTATGGACATTGCTCAAGGACAAAAAAAAAATCAGCAAATTTTAGAAATTGGATCAGGGATTGGAACCATCACAGAAAAATTGATGGAATATGGATCGGTCGTCGCAACTGATATTGATCAAAAATATGTTGAGACGGTGTCCGAACGATTTTCGCAAAAATATCCTATCGCATCATTTGTCTGGGATGCCGGGCAAATTCCTCCTGATGCGATTAAGAAAAAAAAATATGACACGATCGTGTCTTTTAATGTTTTAGAGCATATTGCGGATGATGTCCGTGCCCTTGAAAATTGGAAATCGCTTTTAGATGACCAAGGAAAAATGATTATCCTCGTCCCTAATTTTCCCAGCTTAATGACTCCGCTCGATAAGGCTTTGGGGCATTTTCGTCGTTATGATAAAAATAATTTGGAACATGTGTGTCAAAAAGCAGGGCTTGAGATTAAAAAAGTTTTTTATGGAAATCCGATTGGAATTTTTGGTTGGTGGCTTAATGGAAAAATTCTGAAACGTGATCAATTTGCCAGTCAGCAACTCAAATTTTACGTCTGGCTCAAACCTATTTTACGCCCACTTGAAGCCCTGCTAGAAAAGGTCACAGGACTAAGTATTATTTGTGTTGTTGAGAAAAAATCGTAGATAGCTAACGCCTTCTTCTTCCGTCACCCATTTTTTTTGCCAAAATCCTTCTTGTAAAACCTCTAAATAATCACCAATAATTTTTCCTTGCGGTAATGACAAACGCTGCATCAATGTTTGTCCATCGAGTGGCATTTTCATCAAAAATATTTTTTCATTTTTTCTAAATTGCGAAAGAATATTTTTAAAATCAGTGGAGATTGCTTCAAAAAAATTTAATGACTCTTCTAAATGAGAGAGTTTTTTAAGCCATTTAAAAATGGAAACTAAAGAATGAGGATCTACTTGAGAAAGAGTCCTCCAAGCATTCCAAATTTCTTCCATATACTTTTTTTCTTCGTTGGATAATTTTAATTTCTCTTCTAATGCTAACGATTTGAATGTTTTTTCTGGTGCAAAAAGTAGCAAAACAAGTAAATTTTCAGTTAAAAATTTTTCACTCAATTTTTGATGAGCATTCTCAAAAATATCCTCATGAAAATTTATAGATTCCGTTCCAAGAATTTCTTGAAGTACACCATGCTCCAACATAGATTTCACACTCCTATAGGAATCTTTCCCTGGAAATAATTTCCACAGCTCTTGATGAAATCTTTCCTTGCTGACATTTTGCAATCCATTTTTATTTTTTTGAGCAGCTAATAATGCATCTTTTGTTGGTGTAA
This sequence comes from uncultured Oligoflexales bacterium, assembly GCA_964521975.1. GTDB lineage: Bacteria > Bdellovibrionota_B > Oligoflexia > Oligoflexales > CAZFSQ01 > CAZFSQ01. The sequence goes on from CAZFSQ010000162.1 coordinate 1,467, forward strand.
ATCCTAATTGAGCCTGAAAACGAAACAATCTTAGTATGCGTAAATAGTCTTCCTGAATTCTCGCCTCAGGATCACCGACAAAACGTAAAACTTTTTTCTCAATATCTTTTCTGCCTGAAAAATAATCAATTACTTCACCGGTTGCTGTTTCATACATGGCGTTGATCGTAAAATCACGACGTAGTGCGTCATCTTCGAGTGTTGCCCCATCGAAGCTCACAATAGATTTACGACCCATGGGTATGACATCATGTCGCCAAGTTGTAATTTCAATGGGTCCAGATGGCATAATGGCTGTGATGGTTCCGAATTCAATTCCTGTTGGGATCGTCTGAATGTTTTTTTTGCTCAAAATTTGAACAGTCTTTTGAGGTAAGGCATTCGTTGCTATATCAAAATCGCTTGGACGAACACCTAGCAAACGGTCACGAACACATCCTCCAGCAAGTGCTGCTTGAAAATTTTCACTTTCAAGTATTTTAATGATGGTAATGGCATTTTTCATAACAAAATTAAGATATGTGTTCATTTAAAACACAGCAACAATAAAATTATCAATGCTGCTGCATTATTTGCGTTCAGCACCACCATAATCGCGACTGCTGTCATTCCTTAAAAATCAAGCCACGCCTGAATTACAGCAGCAGAAGGGCTTTGCGAGTCTTCATAAAAAACAACGGTTCATTAATCACCTGTATAATGAACTATTTTGTAATCATTGTTTTGACTAGTAATTACAATATGATATGATCAATTATGTGGGTTTAGTGAACAAAACAGCATTGTTTTACATATTAAAATGGCTCTGCTCAATATGTAAGCAGAAAAGATGAGGGGATAAAAACGATGGATCGCGTTGCAATTTATTATCGGGTATCTACGGATAAACAAGAACTTCACAGCCAAAAACACGCAATTCAGGAATGGTTGGAACATCACCCAAAAAAACCAAAAAAAATTTATGAAATTGAGGATGAAGGATTTTCAGGCAAGGATTTAGGTCGTCCTGGATTTAAAAAATTGATGAATATGGCGATGGGAAAACAGATTGACACGATTGTTGTTTATCGACTGGATCGTTTTTCTCGTGACGCTAATGTCGCTATTCGCACAATTCTTGAGCTGGATCAATGCGGAGTGGCTTTTATTTCCATTACACAACCCGTTTTAAATTTGGGTCATGATGTTCCCTTTAGAAGAACTTTACTTGCCGCCTTTGCTGAGATCGCTGAATTAGAAAGAGATACAATCATTGCAAGAGTTAAGGCAGGTCTTGAGGCTGCAAAAAAACGCGGCATTACTCTCGGCCCTCCAAAGAAAACCACAGAGCTGCTTAAAAATGAGGCAGAAAAACTCCGCACAGATGGAAAAACCATTCGCGAGATTGCAACTTCATTAAACTTGAGCGTCGGAACCGTTCATAAAATGCTAAAGCCAACTCTACCAAATAACTAGGTATTCTTTGCCCACTGAAGTTTCATAATGTTTGACCGATATGATTTCTGAAAATTAGTTCACGGAAGAACTATTATAGTTTCATTAACCATATCATTTAGAGGAACAATTTTATGAAACCCATTTTATTTCTTTTTTTATTTTTTGTAAGTTCACTGTTTGCTCAAGAGGAAGAAAACGAAAATACTTCTATTAATTTAAACTCTCGACTTTCTGTTGTGGGTATTATCGCCGGATCAGATCATAAAAACTCAAACACAGATGGTGTCGCTGTATTGCGAGATACACAAACTCAGAAAACTCACACTGTAGCCCTCGGCAATGGTATTCGTGTGGATGATGAAGTGTATGAAGTAAAAGAAATTAAACGCAACATGGTTGTTTTGGAGTTACATGATCGGCGATGGATTTTAAACTATGGAAATGCAAGTGAAGAAACTCAACAAGCTCGTATCAATATTGATAACCCAATGGAGGAAATCAATGAGATCGAATTTAATGAAACTCCTACAGCTAAACCTGAAATTGAAAATGTAGAGCCTAAAGAAATCGAATCTATGCCATTACGTCATAGTGACGATGCTTTACCTGAAGAAGAAATGCCTCAATTAGAAAAAGAACAACCTAAAAACAACAACCCCAAAGTGCCTGAACATCCCATTGGACAGCATCGAGCAATCAAAGAAACGCCTGTGCAAGAAGACCATCAAAATCACTTTCAATCGGTTGAAGATGAGAGCGAAGAATGGGAAAATTTAGAGGAAGATGTAGAGTGAGTTAAACGATATTGCTATCGATACCCATATCGTTTAACATATGGGTAGATGGATATGAGAGGTGTTAATCTATGTCTGTGAAAGTTTCGCCAAAATATCAAGTGGTTATTCCTGAGCTCGTCCGAAATTCTTTGGGAATTAAAGCTGGATCTCAAATTGAAGTGATCGCTAAAGGTAAAGTAGCCTATCTTGTACCTGTTCATGATCTTGAGGATATTCAAAGTGAATTATCACTCGTTAAAAATGATAAAAAAAAATTAGCTAAAAATTTGCGGGATAAAAAAGATAGAGAAGTATGAAACCTCTCATTATTTTTGATAGTTCCATTTGGGTTGAAATATTTTTTAAGGGTTCTAAATATAAAAGATGCCAACGATATTTTGAAACGCATAAGTTAGTTGGAATTCCAACCACCACTGTTTTTGAAGTTTATAAAAAAGTTTTAACACAAACCTCAGAGGAAGAAGCCTTAAAGGTTATCTCTTATTTTAAAACTTTTTCTATTTTAGAAGTAACGCTGGAAGTCTCTCTAACGGCAGCCGACATATCTATTCAGCATCAATTAGCCATGGCCGACAGCATGATGCTTTCTCATGCTCGATTGAGTGGGGCAGTATTATTGACCCTAGATAATGATTTCGCTGGTATGGATGACGCCGTCGTTTTAAGGTAACCCTTTTGCAACACGCTCATAATATAATTGAATAGAGTAAAAATTATGAATATGATGTAGAAATTGCTTTTATAAGCAAAAATAAGTAAGGAGAAAAAATGAGTAGTCAGGGAAACACAATTCGATTGCATAGAGTTCTTAAAGCACCGACCGAGCGAGTATATCGGGCTTTTTTGGACGCGGATGGGATTGCCCAGTGGCTCCCTCCCTACGGATTCACATGCAAGGTTCACTCAATAAATCCAGTTGTAGGGGGACGATTCAAATTATCTTTTTCCAATTTCACGACGCAAAAAAGCAACAGCTTTGGCGGCGAGTACCTGGAGTTGGTGCCCGGCAAACTTCTCAAGTACACCGACGAGTTTGATGATCCGAACTTGCCTGGAAAAATGATCGTCACGGTTACACTGAAAGAAGTTTTGTGTGGAACTGAAGTTCATATTACGCAAGAGAATGTTCCGGCCGTCATTCCTGTGGAGATGTGTTACCTCGGTTGGCAAGAGTCTCTTAAAAAGCTTGCACGCTTAACTGAACCAGAAATTAAGGATTAACTTTATCTTAAGTTAGGATAGGAAAAATAAAAATGGTTAGTAAAATTTTTTGGAGCATTTTTCTTTTATTTACAACTAAATTATTTTCTTATGATGCAGGGCAACCATTCGACCAAAAACATTATTTCACTGGCTATGATCGTCCTAGCGATATGATCAGTCTTGATGATGGCTATATAGTTTTCATCAACCATCAAGAGAAAGAGAAAAAATTTAATTCGCTAGTCAAAATTGGTTTAGATGGGGAAGTGATCTGGCAAACTACCGTACCCGATCAATTATCTAATTATTATAATGAATTAAGAAATCTTTTTAAAACAAGCGATAAAAAAATATTTTTCTTATCAACTTCTCCAGCAGGAGTTGGCGAAATTTACGAAGTTTCTACGGATGGTACGTTAAATAAATTTTCTGAAACCACGACAGATGAAAACTTTTATCACACCGTTATGAACATAGCTGAAATACAACCTGAATATTACGCTGTTTATGGTTATGCCAATAATCGTCATCCAACGGCAGCAAACAGCAATTATGGTTGGGTTCGTTTAATTAACAAAAAAGAAGTCATTAGTGATTTTTATTATCTAGGCTTAAATCAAGATCCACCCCAAATTTTTTCACTGCCATCCACTCCCAATCAAATGAATTCTCCTATTAGCGATGCCGCTATTTTGTCTGCTAAATTTTATCCAGATGAAAAAAATTTGATTTTTATTATTAAAACAAATAGTAAGACGTACAGTCCTAGCTATTTTAGTCGCGTTAAAATTGACCTCCCAACAGGCAAGCATTTGAATAGTAAATGGGTTCCTTTTTCTCAAGATATACTCAAAAAAACATCCTTTACAACATTTAACCATGTTAAGGATCAAT
>CAZFSQ010000163.1:0-5797 GCA_964521975.1 uncultured Oligoflexales bacterium
AAGGATCAATTTCTATTTGCAGGGAGTGGAAATTTTTGCCCCTGGGGAAATTTAACTTTTTATGCTTACGATCTCAGTAGTGATAAATTAGATTTAAAATGGTCGAATAAATGTTCTGCCGGACCTAAAGGGTATGTCGAAAAATTTATCCCACTCAATCAAGATGAAATATTTGTTATAGGTAATGAAGAGAGCTATGATGATTTTAATCGAAAATATTATCCTGCCTCACAGCTAAAAATAAGTTTGCTGAATCTCAATTCAGGTATTACTTGGACAAAAAATTACGACAATTATAATATTCCTTCAACTTGGAATGATAATAAGGTGGGTGCTGCTTTTTCAGATGGTCAAGGTATGGTTGTTGGTTACAAAGAAAATATAAAAGGCGGTCAAAATTTTGTGCACTTTATTACTTTTGATCTTGATGGAAATCGTGCGGATGGTGATGCGGGACAACCTAATCCACCTTATGGAAAATGATTTAAGAAAGCCAACGCTAACACTTTTTCTTTTTGCTTCGTCCAATAAGAAATTTTTTCAATTACTTGGGTCGATTCATCCATAGATTCTTTATCCAAACAGTTCATAAAATTTTTGGTGTTTTTAAAACATTCTCTCCAAGATAAAGGATCTCCCTCATATTGGTAGATAGGGTATTTTTTCATGGGATCAAGTCCACCCGCTTCTTTCGCAAATTGAATGGCATCTTGAAATCCTCCGAGCACATCTACTAGAGCTAAGTCCTTGGCTTGTGACCCTGTATAAACACGACCCTGAGCACGCTGATGAACTTCATCTACTGATAAATTTCGTCCTGTAGAAACTCGTTTCAAAAATAATTGATACACTTCGTCGATACTCGCTTCTAATAATGCTTTATCAAATGCGGTAGATTTTTCTCCAGGATTTAAGAGTTGCTTGCGATCACTATTAGAAAAAACATAAAAACTGATCCCATATTTTTCACGAAAGGGCGATAGATTAGGGATCATTGAAATAACACCAATAGAACCAGTAAGCGTCGATGATTCAGCAAATATCTTTTTAGCAGGAGCTGCAATATAATACCCACCGGATGCAGCAACGGAACCCATTGACACGATCAAGGGTTTCTTCTCAGCTAATTTTTGTAAATCATGCCAAATTTCATCCGCAGCAAGAGCCGAACCACCAGGACTATTAATTCGTAGCACGACGGATTTCACGTTTTCTTCTTTGATAGCCCACTCAATTTGTTTTTTCATGCGACGAGGCGTGATCACATCACCATCGCGTGATGGATCTTCTTGAACAATTTCACCCACAGCTTCAATGACACCGATACCCGCACCATCCAGATCCATTTCTTTTTCATCAAGTGTAATATCACTCGGAACATAGCGACTCAACTTCACATGTTCTTTGGCTTCCCACTCTGTCTGGAGACGTTCTTCAATATCATCGGCAAAATTAATCTCATCAATAATCCCCAAATCCATGGCTGATTTCGCACTATAAATACTCGTCTTAAACCATTGGTCTACATCTTGTTTGGATTTATTTCTACCCTTAGAAATTTGTTCAAGCATGGTTTTTCTAAGATTTTCTTCTATCGACGAGTACATTTCTTTGCTCGCATCGCTTGGTTGATTCGCAATAAAAGGCTCAAATGCCGATTTATATTTTCCAGAACGCAGCACCTCGATATCAACACCTAATTTACGCAAAGCATCACCAAAATACATAAGCTGAATCGCTGGACCTGTAAGCATAAACTGTGCTCCTGGCGAAACACTGATACGAGTTGCAGAAGATGCTAATAAATAATTTTTTTGATTCTCAGAATTTTGCAAATGAATGTGAATTGGTTTTCCACTTTGCTTAAAATCTTCGAGACAATTTCGCAACTCAAAAAAATCCGTCAAACTGCCTTCTAAATTTTCAATATTAATAAACAATCCTTTGACCATAGGATCACGTTTCGCAAGATTTAATTTGCGACGAAATTCCACCGGATAATAAAATGAAATGTCTTCAAATAAATGCTTAAATATAAACGATTCTTGTTCAGGTAAAATATGGGAACTCAATTGACCATTGAGATTAACTTTTAAAAAAGAATTTTGCTGAATCGGGTTATGGTTAGTAATATTCCCTGATGAAATTTCTATTGTAGAATCTAGCTTATAAAATAAAAAAACGATCAAAAGTGGAAGCAGCGTAAATAGCATTCCAACAAGCATGAAATATGTTTTTAACGACTGCCATAACCAATGTACGAGTTTTTGCAAGGGATGGTGATTAGGTTGATTCATATTGCAATTCTATATCGGGAACAGACACGGTTTCATCTTCGGTCGCCTCATCTTTTGTCACAGTATTTTGCCACTTCACAATGATAGATAATAAAATAGCTTTCGTCACATTAATTGTGAATCCAGTTGTTGCTTCTAACACGGGATTCTCTAATGTGAAGGTCATATCACTTTTATATTTTCCTCGTACCGTCACCGTAGGAGCCATTGTCACTAACACTCGTTTAATTGTTTTTCCATCATGCTCTGTCACATCTTTTGAAAAAATAATTTGCTGACGATTCACAATCACGACTTCCTTTGCATCAACATCATAAAGATCTACCTCGGTATCATCATCAAGAATCATTGTTATATCTTTTAAATTATACGTTTGATTGATGGGATCTGAATTTCCTATCGCGGAGCTGGGCGAAATCGCCACTCCATACATTTGAATTTGAAAATATTTAGACGAATCGGTTGCGTCATCGCAGGAGAGTGTTAATAAAAGTAGAATCATTGGTAACTTAAATTTCATATGATAGAATCATTATACGAGAATCAGCGTGAAATTAAAATTTAAAATTTGGTGGCTATCATTAATCATCTCTTGTGGGAATTTATCTTCGATTAAGGACGATGATAAAAAAGATAATTCATCTACCACAACAAATCCCCATACAGACACCCGAATTCCAGCCGAATGGAACGGTTTAAATGATTGGAGTGCAGGCGATTGGTCCATCGAATCAAAATAACAACAATCATCGTTTTGTTGAATTTTTTAGGATGTGTAAACCATAAACAAAAATTGGTTATGGTAAGTGCTGCCCCTGGGAGTGCTCAAGAAAAACTTTTACAAAAACATCCCGGTTATCTAAAAAAAGAATTTAATTCACAAAAAAACACCACTCAGATTCTCATCTCTATTAAAAATCAAAATGAATTAATAGAAATTGCACAACGCATACACTCCGATCAAAATGGTTTTCCTTGTGGCCAGCTTGAATTTACAGACTCTTATGATCTCCTACAAGAGACTCCATTGCTTGATGCATTTTTAGGACCCATTTATCCCGATGCTTATGTTTCAAATGATCTTAAAAATGATTTGTCGCAATTAAAATCTGAAAATATTTTAAAAAACATTGAAAGCCTTTCCTCTCTCAAAACACGTCAAGTTGGAACTGAAACGGGTAATAGAACCGGTGAATTTGTTAAGCAGCTTGTGACAACTGCTTTGAATAATGACACTTCGCGTTGGCAACTTGAATTAATTGATCACGATGATTACAGCCAACAAAGTCTAGTTGTTAAATTAAATTCTAATTCCACCTCAGATGAAACAATCATCTTAGGTTCTCACCTCGACAGTATTCATCCGACAGATAAAACAGTGGCTCCTGGTGCAGATGATAATGCCTCCGGTGTTAGCACCCTCATCGAAATCATTCGCGTGATTCATGAAAACAATTTTATATTTGCTCGCAATCTTGAATTTCATTTTTATGCCCTTGAAGAAATTGGTCTGATCGGTAGCCGCGATCTTGCCAAACAATATCGCAAACAAAATAAAAAAATTGCCGCCATGCTACAAATGGATATGAATTCCTATTCCCAAGATCCAAATAATTTTAAAATTTTCCTTGTCACTAACGATACTAGCCCCAACCTTCGCCATTCATTAAAAAATTATATTGTGAATTATGATATTGGTTCTGTTGAGGAAAAAAATTTACCCAAAGGCTCCTCGGATCACAAGAGTTGGACGCTACAAAGTTATCATGCGGTTTTTCCCTTTGAAGACCCCACAGCATATAATTCCAACTTGCATACAGAGAATGATGATGTCGCTCATTTGAATAATACAGAACTGTCAGAACAATTTGCAAAACTTGGTTTAACCTTCCTCGCTCATTATGCAGGACTCGAAGAAATTAAAAGTAATTATGATGAAAAAGATTTTCCTATTGCCACCAATATTGATGACGATTTTAAAATAGCTCTTGTTAAATCCACTTTTAATTCTGCAAAATATGATTTCATTGTGGCAAATAAAAATAATGCTGTAGCACAAATCAATATCTGCGAAGTAGCATCCCCCGCAGCTAATTTTTGTCATGGCACTCTGATTAATTTAACAAAACAAGTGAAAGAATCTTCTCTATCTTTCTTTTTGAATGAAAGTGATTCTCCCTCTACGATACTCAATTCTTCCCCTTATTTTCGCTTATTTGGTTACGATAGTACGGGTAAAGAAATTGCATTACGGAACATCCAGACCCTCAAAAAATAGTCATCTTGAAAAAACAGTCAAATTAGCATAGTCTGAAATTTCTATAAAAATAGGAGTGCCCTGCTATGAAAAATGAAATTTTGGTGGATCAATTTTGGATGTCACGTTTTACGAATTCACACAGCCTCATCAGAGAACTATCTCTTGGTATTTTTGGCGTTTTGTTTCTAAGTTTACTCGCACAAGTTGCGATTCCCCTTCCCTTCACTCCCGTTCCTATCACCGGTCAATCGTTAGGTGTCATGCTCATCGGAGTGTCTTATGGAGCTAGACGAGCGTTCTGGACAACATTATCTTATCTTTTTTGTGGAGCGATTGGTTTGCCCGTTTTTGCAGCAAGTGCTTTCGGCATGGCAAAAATTCTTGGACCTACGGGTGGATATTTACTTGGTTTTATAATTGCTGCTTGGTGCATGGGTTTTCTAACAGAAAAATTTAAAAGTAAGACTTGGTTTCAAGTGTTACCTATTTTTATTCTTGGTCATTTGATCATTTTTATTTTTGGCGTGGTTGGGCTTATGCAATTCATGGATTTAAGCACTGCTATAAATTTAGGGGTTACTCCATTTTTATTAGGAACAGTGATTAAAATCTCGATTGCCAGCGGACTTTTACCCTTATTTTGGAAGTTTGTTCGATGAAATTTGTAATTTTATTTCATCTTTACTTCTTATCATTTGCCTATTCTCAAGTTGAGTTATCACCAGAAGATCAAAAACTTTTAGACGAGCATCTACAATCACTCATGCAATATTCTCAAGAACAACCAAAAGACTTGGATGGGAGAAATCAAGTCGATCAAATTCATGATGCGATTGAAGGACACTCGCATAGTCATGGTCATCATCATCACGCATCTCATGAGAAAATTTCATTTCTTAAAAGTTGGATTCAAAATTACAATTTCCAAAAATTATTTTATTCGATCCATCGCTACTATTTTTTAGATAAAAATATTCCTATTAAAAAATCATTGCAGGATTTAATTGCACTGTTTTTAGTTTCTCACTCTCTCGAAGTCTCCTACGGAGCCATCTCAACTCTCGTACTTTATTTAAACGGGACCACATGGAATATCATGTTACCCAATATGGTCGCTGGGCTTGTTATCTCTATGCCAGGGACCGATCCTCTTTGCTACATTTTACTCGGCAGTTACGCCGCGAGTTATCTTCCTCGTATCGGTTTTTTATTTTCACCGTATAAAAAACTGGTAACGCTA
>CAZFSQ010000164.1:0-5726 GCA_964521975.1 uncultured Oligoflexales bacterium
AAATGTTACTTTGACATAATGAGTAAAAACGTGGAATGACAGAAACCACCCCTGTCCCTCAATGCCGTAAAATGGTGAATTCCATTTTACGCATTTAAGCACATTAGGAACGCAACGCTCGATGAGTTTGTCGAGTTGTTTTCCAAGACCCTTCTTCCAGCTTGGCATTGCGGCAATATACGCTTGAACCGGAGCGTTGCCATCACCCTTCTTGATTTGTGGATTGCCACCTGTAAGGAGGGTGACATTTTTACTTTTATTTTTTTGCACCTTCTTAGGTTTTGTTTTCAATTTAAGCAGCTTCCTCTAACAAAAAATCCTTAGCATTTGGATTAGCTTTTAATCGCTTTGCAATTTCTAGTTTATAAGCTTCAGGGTTTTGGAGTTCGAGTATTTTTAAAATAGCTTTTTCATGCTTCGGTTCAATTTGCAAAATATCTTTGAGAGTGCTTATAGCTTGAGGAACTTGGTTCATGCTTGAATAAGTCAGTGCGACATTAAATAGAATTTTTGTATTTTTTCTTTCGAGAAGCTGTGCTTTCTCAAAATTTACAAGTGCTTTTTTATGATTATTCATTCCTCTATGACATAGCCCAATACTATTTAAATAAGATGCGTTTTTGGGAGATTTTTGGCTTAGCTCTTCATAAATTTTTAGAGCGTTTTCTTTTTCATTTAAGTGTAAACAACTTTGAGCTAAACCTTCTTTGACAAATGTTTGTTGAATTCCCATACTCACGGCTTTTTCATAAATTAATTTGGCAGTTACCCAATCATTCATCGACTGTAAAATTTCGCAGGTCATTTGATAGCGATAAGGATTTTTTGGTGAAATAGTAATCGCTTTGATAAAAGTTTGTAACGCTTGATTAGGTTCTTTAAGAGTAAGATACACTTCTCCCATTGTTTCTAGTCCTGGAACAAATGTAGGAAAATCTTTTTGTACCCCCATGCAAATATCGAGGGCATCAATGGGTTTTCCTCGGCGAAGAGCAATTTTAGCTCTAGCAATTCTTGCTCGCGGGCAGATTTTTGGAAATTCTTCTAACTTAAGAAAAACTTTCTCTGCTAAATCAAATTTCATCGCGAGATAAAGTTTTCTACCCTTCTCGAAAAAAATATCTAAATTGTTTGGATCTTGAAATCGTGCCCAAGTGGCGGTTAATTTTTGTGCTAATTCTTTAGCACCAAAGGGTGCAGAAATATACCCATCAGCCCCACGTTCCACAGCATAAGCTATATCCTCAGGAGTCCATTTGGGGGCATAAACCAAAAAAGGAGGGCGTTCAATTTTTAAATTGTTTTGAATTTCAACCAAAAGTTCAGCACCACCAGTTTCATCTGATAATTTATATTTAGCAAAGACGAAGTCGATGGCATTGCCTCTAAGAATCTGTAAAGCATCAAAAACGGTTGCTGCTGTTTGAAAGTTTTTATAACCCATTTTTTTTAAGCTATCCAATAGTGATTTATTTAAATTCGGATCGTCCTCAAGAACAAGAAAGGACATTGCCCCGTTCATTTCAACGTATTTCATAAAAAAACCATCTCCCTTTTAAAAACTATTTTTTCAAAATTCTCAGGTCTTATGATCGGTCATTTTTTATTTTTCTTTAGAATTTTTGATTTAAACTTTGAGTTTAGTCGTGAATACAAAAGGAATTTGGGGGCTTTTTTTAAATAAGTTTAAATTCCAGTTGATTTCTTTATTGGGTGAACTTCATGATACAATCATTGTAAATCCTATGAATCCTTCTCATCACGAAAGTATGTTTTTTTGGGTACTGCTTTTATATGGAGCCTTGGTACTGAATATTGGATTATTTCGCGGTGAAATAGGAATTAATAAGTTCTTTGAGCTAAATGACTCCAAAACTTATTTAATTGATACGATTGAAAACATTCGTACTGAAAATAAAAATTTGACGGATGAAATTAATAAAATTTTGGAATCCCAATCGTATGCAAAAAAAGTTTTGAAAGAAAAATATCATATCAAAAATGCGAATGAAGAAATTATTTTTTTAACGGAATAATCTTGAGGAGGGTTAGATGAAAATTTGTTTGATTGGGTTGGCTGTTATTTTTATGTCATGTGGTAAGTATAATTTTAATAAAATTTTTGTACCTAAAGGGCAAGAAGAAGCTCTTGATGTCTTAATTTCCAAAGCTCGCTTTGCATATGATCACGGTGATTTCAATGAAGCATTAACCTATGCAGAAAAAGCACAAAAAATTAATAATCAAGACGAGGAAGTCGCAATTATTAAGGGTTATATTCATCTAGGACTTGCAGGAATGGACCCGTTCACAATCGCAAAAAAACTAATTGCAACTCAGAGCACATCCACTTCTTCTTCTAGTTCTAGCAGTAGCTCCTCCACATCGGGATTTTTAACAACGATGTCGAGTATTGTGGGTATTGATGAGACTGTTGTCGAAAAATTATCTTCGGAAATTAATGAATCAACGGTATCTGTTTTTACGGGTTATCCAGTTCCATACCCACTGCAAGCAGAAGATGCGAGAGAGGAGAGTTTAGGAGTTGATATCATCTATCAAGTGAATCAGGCTATCGAAGCAGTATGTCCCATTGTCTCTGATGATGCGTTAATTGAACAAGACAGCCGTCATGGTTGTGACAGAATTGATGTGGAGAGAAAAGGCCGAGCGAAAGCTCATTTTCTTTGGGGGTTTGCTCATCTAACAGAAGCATTAGCCTTTAACTCAGTTTTAATGTACAGCAAACGCGATAGCGACACATCGGGGACAGAAGGAGCTAAATCAAATTTACAAAAAAGATTTGAAGGTGCTCAAAATATTTCTAAGACAGAAATTTTATCTCTCGTGTCCGCATTTGGACAACTTGCAAGTGATATTGATGCTGTTTTTCCTGTAACTGTATCCACAACCAGTGAAAAAGTTTCTATGTTTCAAGGTTTGCTCAACGATATGACAGCAGCATCCAAAGGATTTAGTTTAATTGGTGGTTCAACGAAAAGCCTTACCAGTGGTCTTGATTCAGCGATGTCTAATATCAATAGTGTCAAAGATAGTGCGAGTCAAACGCAAGGAGAAGCCGCCGGATATCAAAGCTCTTCTAATGAATTAAAATCACAATTAACCAAAAAATTCTCAGAGATCATGTCTACAAAAATTTCAGAACTACCGGCTGACACAGACCCAGCAAAAGTAGCAGAAGCTTGTGCCTCATTTAAAACAGTAAGTAGCGGTATTGAAGATACGAGTTTAATTCCTGAACAATGTAAATAATAAGAGAGAACTAACTTTCAAATTTTTCAGAAGAGCTACTACTATCAGCCCCAGCATCTTCTTCAGGTAAGCCTTTATTAGCTTTTTTAAGTTTTTCTAAATACTCTTTATATTTAACGCTATGACGAGTCCAAGGTCTCAACTCAAGACGACGCTTGGGAATAGCTTCGCCAGTACCTTCACAAATACCAAATTCTCCGGTCTCAATTTTTTTAATCGCATGATCAATTTCAGAAAGAAGTTTTCTATCGCGATCTAATAATCTGAAGGTAAGATTTTGCTCAATTGTCGCAGAAGCAAGATCGACTTCATCGAACATTTCATCTTTAGCTAGTTGAATATTTCCTTTTTCAACAGCGTCTTTTGCTTTTTGAATAATTAAATCTCGTTCTTTAAGTAAAGTTTCAGCAAATATTTTTAATTCGCTTTTACTAAAAAACTCATTCTCAGCAATCGTAATTCTGTTAAGCGACAATGAATTTTGGTCGTTACTATTTTTTGATTTTGCTTCTTCGGCCATGTTTTTTGTTCCTTCTAAACTTAATGAGTCCAAAAATAATAAACAATTAGTATATCAAGAAAGTTAGATATGGCAATCAAAGGTTTTTATAATAATACTGAGGAGATACCCTTATCTATGAGCCACTGCGTTGTCTCGTCGCAAATATTTTTATACTCCATAAGAGAATCATGGATTGATTTTTGAAATTGATTCGGATGTTTTTTGGCAATTTCCAGATACTCTAATTTAATTAACCAATCTGTATTTTCGTTTTTTAAAATTTCAGATCCTAGTTTTTCAAACTCATTTAGTTGCATTTGAAAATCGTTACGAATATTTCTAAAAAAGCTCAACCGTTCGTAAAAATTAAACATCTGTTTTTCTGATGTTGTAAATGGAGATTGACGCGAGGGAGTTGTGGTCGCTTTACCCGAATTATATTCGCCATAAGATTCTCTATCTGCTGGGCCGCCATAAACGGAAACAACTTTCTCTCCAATAGCCATATCAAAATTTCCCCACTCAGGTTGGAAATAAATTTGATCACCTTTTTTAACCGTACAATTTTTAAAAGTAATGAGGATGAGTTGTCCGTCATCATTTCTTAACCAATGGATAACTTCCCCATGGATATCAAATCCTGAAATCAATTTTATACTTGTAACTTTACTTTTTGTGATTCCGATGGTTTCTAATTCTTGATCAGTTAAATTTTCGGGGGCTTTTTCAGGAAATTTTTCACAACGACCGATAGGACTTGAAAAACCGTGAATATGATAATTTTTTCCGTGATTCGTGAGTTCTCTATTATTCAAAGAAAGTTGGCAAGGACCAGATAATTTAAAAAAGGATGGTTGATCAGAAGTAAAATCTGATTTCTCATAATTTGTAATCACACCACTTATTTCAATTCCAGAAGATAATAAAATCGTATTCACAGAGCGTGCTCGAATCGCTTCGTCTAAACCATAAATCCCTCCCACACGAAATGATAAAGATTTTTCTAATTCTTTTAATACAGCGACAAGGTGCTCCGTGTTTTTAGCGACGTATAATTGTGGTTGCGGTTTTGTAATATCATAACTCTGCAACGTACATTCAACGGATAAAGGAATTTTTTTGACACCTTCTTTTAAACAGCTTTGACTTTCTCCAATAGAAGAAAGTAAACCTGCTCCATAAATTTTGGGAGCTTGCATGTCACCCATTAAGCCGTATTCCACAGTCCACCAATTCATGCGAGCGACTTTTGATTGCTCAGAAACATAGCGAATATTTTTTGCCACGTGGTCTAAATTTTTTTCGGCTTTTGTTATTTCTTCTTTTTTTGCATCTGGATTTTCTTTGATATCGGAGAGCCAACGAATTGCCTCATATAATTTAGTATCGTCATCTGAGGAAATGGCTTTTAACGCAACATGAGCATATGCCTTGAGATAATCTGCATAAGCAGGATCTGCAATGATCGGTGCGTGTCCGGCTGCTTCATGAACAATATCAGGAGCTGGCGTATAAGCGATATGTTCCATCGTTCGCATATCTTCTGCGATAGGCAAAACACCTCGCGACTGAAAATCCATAAAAGCTGCTGGAGGAATAAACCCATTCACAGGGACCGCTCCCCAGCCAAACTTATTAAGACATGCATCCATTTCTTCGATACGTGGAATTCTATCAATGGGAATTCCTGTTTCCTTTAAACCATTAAGATAAATATGAACGGCATGATCTTTAAAAAAATCGCAATTTTGTCGCATAATATATCGCCACGCAGCATGATCACGCGAAGTATATTTGTCATATTTTTGTTTTGTTACAAATTGGATGAGATAATCAGGCAGTCTGGAACGTGTTTCCTCAGTCATTATCTTCCCCTTCCCAAATATTTTTATAGATAATGGCCTTAGGGCTATATTAGTCGAACCAGTTACCGTAATCCAAGAGTATTCGG
>CAZFSQ010000165.1:0-5725 GCA_964521975.1 uncultured Oligoflexales bacterium
ACTTCTTATAAATTACAAAATCTCATCAAGAACAACAGTAATGTGAGCTGAACGCCTACGAATAGGGCACGCTCGACCCTGTGCTCTAGGTGTATAACGATACATCGTTGGACCATCATCTACAAACACCTTAGCAACAACTAAAGCATCTATGTCTACAGTCTGCTTTTGCATTGCATTTGCCATAGCCGATTTAATAGTTTTTCTAACTTTTGGAGCCACCTTTTTGTTCATAAACTTCAAAAGATCTAATGCATCAGATACAGACTTTCCCCGAACCATATCAACAACTAGTCTTGCTTTTCTTGGGCTTATAAATACATTTCTTAAAACAGCTTTATACATACTTATCTCTCCGTTTAATCTCTACTTATCTCATTACGCTTTTTTAGCAGCCGCTGCCGGGGCTGCTGCTGCCGGGGCTGCTGCTGCCGCAGGCGTTGATCCACCAGATGAGGGAGCTGCTCCTCCAGATGATGGGGTCGCTGCATCCGATTTTCTATCACCCGAATGCACATGGAATGTTCGCGAAGGAGAAAACTCACCCAACTTATGTCCAACCATATTCTCCGTTACATAAACAGGAATAAACTTTTTCCCATTATGAACGGCAAACGTTAACCCCACAAATTCTGGAACAATAGTTGATCGTCTGCTCCATGTCTTAATAGGCTTCTTGTCTTTTAAAGCTTGTTCCGCTTTCTTATATAGATACTGATCTACAAATGGACCCTTTTTAATTGACCTTCCCAAACCTAACCTCCATCTTACGCTTCAACGTTTCCTTTTTTAGATCGACGACGAATAATATATTTATCCGTGCGTTTATTGAGTCTTGTTTTATAACCCTTAGTACACACTGCCCAAGGAGTGCATGGATGACGCCCTCCTGATGTTTTCCCCTCCCCACCTCCGTGGGGGTGATCAACAGGATTCATCGCAACACCTCTTACAGTAGGCCGTATACCCATCCACCTTTTTCTCCCTGCTTTACCTATCTCAATATTGGAATATTCCAAATTAGAAACCTGCCCAACAGTAGCCATACAATTCTCTTTGACAACTCTTACCTCGCCACTAGGAAGTTTAAGTTGAGCATGACCATCAACACGTCCTAAAATTTGCACAGAAGCCCCAGCTCCTCTTGCCAACTGAGCTCCCTTTCCTGGGTACATTTCAATATTGTGAACAGTCGTACCCGGTGGAATTTTTGAAAGAGGAACAGAGTAACCAATTTTAATATCTGAATCAGACTTAGAAGAAATAATTTCATCACCCTTTTTCAAACCTTCAGGGGCTAAAATATACCTCCGCTCACCATCTTTATACAAGATACGAGCAATAAATGCTGATCTATTAGGATCATATTCTAGATATTCTACCCTCCCCGGAATATCAAACTTATCCCTTTTAAAATCTATCACCCGATAACGCCGATCATGACCGCCACCTTGATGGCGAACAGTAATACGGCCTTGAGAATTCCTTCCGGAATTCTTTTTAATAGAACCCGTCAAACTCTTAAGTGGCTCAACTCGATCTAGATGAGAATAATCAATCATCGAAGTTCCTCTATTGGAGGGCGATGTTGGTTTAAACGATTTTATTCCCATATTCTTTCAGTCCCCTTTCCTATTCATCAAACAAAGGAATTTTACTTCCTTCTGCCAAAGTTATTATTGCTTTTTTAAAGTTATGAGGCGTTCTCGAGACAAATCGACCTCGACGCTTCATTTTACCCCTCACAATCAGCGTTCTTACAGAAGTTACCTTAGCATCATAAAGAGTTCTAATCGCCTTCAAAACATCAAGCTTAGTCGCATCCTTATTAACTTTAAATGTTATTTTTCTATTTTTTTCTCTCTGAGCAGTGCTTTTTTCTGACAATACCGGCTCAAGTAAAACATTATACAAATTCATTTTCTAGTTCTCCGTTTTTTTCAGCAATCTTTGCTCTAACAACTGTAATGCGTTTTTTGTAATTAAAATATCCTCATGCCCAAGGACATCATGTACTGTAACTTCTGAAGGCAATTTCATATCAGCGTTTTTTAAATTTCTAACACTTTTATATAAAAAGTTATTTTCGTGTGTATCGATAACTAATGTTTTTTTACAACCCAATTTTTCAAACAATCCTAAAACGGTTTTGGTTGAAAACTTATCAAGAACAATCGCATCCATCACACTAAGTTTATTAAATCGCACTCTCTCAGAAAGGGCTACTTTCAATGCTAAATTTTTAAGTTTACGATTCATCTTTTGGCGATAATCTCTAGGAACTGGTCCATGTGCTACCCCTCCCCCTGGATGAAGTGGCGATCTAGAAGAACCTTGGCGGGCATTTCCAGTCCCCTTCTGTTTAAAAGGTTTTTTACCACCCCCCGATACCATAGCCTTTGTTTTTACTTGATGAGTTCCTTGACGCAAATTCGCCATATAACCCTTGGTCGTTAAATGCAAAACATGCTCATTAAGCTCAAGACCAAATATATCTTCAGATAGTTCAACTGACTTAGAGGGTTTTCCATTTGTATCTTTAATATCTACCTTCACTTTTTAAGCTCCTTTAACTGATGGCTTCACAAAAACAAACCCATTGCTATAACCTGGAACTGATCCCTTGATAGCCAATAGCCTATTGTCTTTATCAATATTCATAACTGTCAGATTTTGCATTGTAATATTATGAGTACCGTGATGACCTGGCATTTTTTTATTCTTGAAAACACGACCAGGAGTTGCCCTCATACCCAAAGAACCCGTTCTTCTGTGGTAACACGACCCATGAGACATTCTACCTCGAGCAGACCCCCAACGTTTAATAGCCCCCTGAAATCCACGCCCCTTTGTTACACCTGTGATATCCACTGAAGAAACCCCCTCAAGCATCGAAACGTCTAGCTCCGAACCAACTTGTAACCCTTCTACTGCTTTATTGGAAGAACGAAACTCTTTAAAATTTGTAAAATTATTATTAATCCCTGTTTTTCTGAGTCTTGATAAATCAGGTTTATTAAGGTTTTTTTCTGCCTTCTCAAAGTACCCAACCTGATAGGCGGCATAACCATCTTTCGTTGGTTCCATCATTTTTGTTACTTTTTGTGAGGTAATTTCAAGAAGAGTGACCGGAGTTACTGTTCCATCCTGAGAAACCATTCTCGTCATTCCAACTTTTTTTGCTACTATTCCCAGAAAACTATTCTTCATATGGGTTGGTTCCCTCTAACTTCTAGTACAACTTAATTTCCACATCAACACCCGATGAAAGATCGAGTTTCATTAATGCATCAATGGTTTGTTGTTTTGGTTCTAAAATATCTAACACTCTTTTGTGCGTTCTGATCTCAAACTGCTCACGTGATTTTTTATCAACATGAGGACTTCTCAAAACCGTATACCGATTAATCGCGGTAGGCAGAGGGATAGGGCCAGCCACCCTTGCTCCGGTTCTCTTAGCACGCTCAACAATCTCCGTTGCGGATTGGTCTAGTAATTTATGATCGTAAGCACGAAGCTTAATCCTGATTTTCTGGCTTTCCATAAATTATCCTTCACTAATGAGAAAATTATAGAAATAAATTTTTCTGGTAGTATATGTCTGCGGTAAGTAGAAACTAACTTAATTTGGCATTGGCTTACATGGCAAGCATACCCAGAACTAAATTTTGTATCGGTAAATAAAAGAAGGGTCAAGACATATATTGAAAAATTTAAATTTCTATACTTTCAATCTTAGCCATAATTCGTTCTTTCCTTGCTTCTACATGATGACGAAAACGATGCAGGTGACTCAAAACCGTATTTGTTCGCAAATGCATTTTCTTAGCAATATCCTCTACGGTTTTTCCTTCCCAATAAAAAAGATGAGCCACAGACTTTTGAATGTCGGATGCAGCGGTATTAATCACCATGCTTAATACCTTGGGTTTCATCTTATTTTGAAACGAATCATGAGAAATAAATATTTCATTTTCTGAATCTGAAATATTACAGATGAAACTTTCCAAAGTCTTACTTTTAATTAAAAATTGAAAAGATGTGTGCCTAAAAATTTTACTCAACCAAGCTATAAATAAATCTTTGTTATTGAGTTTAGGATAATGAAACCAAGCACGAACAAGCGACTCCTGGATAATTTCTTCTTTTAAATCGTAATCACAACTTAATTTAAAGCTCCATTTTTTTAGCACCGTGCGAGTCTTCTTCCAACAAATCTTATCAGCCATGATAGCCCCTCCTCTTCTACAGGCAAGTAGAGCAGAGGTTGGGGGGATTCCGCTTATCTGAGATTGCGGAAAATGAAAGTTCCACAATAAGATTTTATAATTATTGGAAATATTTTTTAGGTTTTTTTTAATTTCACGATTAAAAAAGACTTGCTGCGTCAGTTTGGCTTGAAAACGCAGGGGGAGTAAGTAAAAAATTTATCTTTCCAAATACAATTTGTTTTTATGCACATAATCCAATACACGAGGATGAAGCATCTGTGATAATTCAAAATATTTTCTTTTGGTAAGAGCTTTTCTTATCTCAGTACTAGAGATAGACGAGTCAAAATCAGAAAAAAACTTGATGCCGGAATTCTTAACGGTAGAAGAGATATTTTTTTTCTTCAGTTTTCGACTAAATACAATTAAAGAACATTCTTCCAAAATTTTTTCATAATTTTTCCAGTTAGTAAAATTTTCAAACTGATCCTGTCCAACAGCAAGTGAATACTCTCCTGGGCTGTCTTTTTTAAGAGCTAAAATAGTATCCACCATATAACTAGGTATCGGCAATTTTTCTTCAACGCGGTTGATGTAAAGTTTTCCATCTTGCAAAAGCTTATTAAAATTAAATTCACACAATAAAACTCTTTCCTCAAAACTTGTTGTTGGTTTTTTAACTTCGTCTTGATTCATTGGAGGATCAAACGCAGGGATCACGATAATTTTTTTGTGAGGAAATTCTTGAATCAACTTTTCTGCAATTGCAAGATGGCCCAAATGGGGGGGGTCAAACGTTCCTCCAAAAATAATATAGCTAGATGTTTTCATTCAAAGCAAAAATTAATTCCTTCAGCCCTTTTCCTGTGTGAGAAGAAAAGAAATAAATTTTTTTGACACCTTGATGATTAAATAATTGTTCAGTAGTTTTTTCAAATTCTTTTTTTTCATCTGGAAAAATTTGATCTACCTTAGAAATAGAAACGATTTTTGTTTTTTCAGCTAAAATGGAACTATAGCTTTTAAGCTCAAATAATAGTTTTTGGTACTGGTGAACCATTTCCATTTCATCTTCATTATTGGCTTCAATTAAAAACAGGACAATCTTGGTTCGCTCAATATGACGCAAAAACTCTAAACCCAAACCTTTTCCTAAGTGAGCATTTTCAATAAGGCCGGGGATATCACACGCCACAAAGGATCTGTCAGAATCTTTTTCACCAAAATCTTTCATATTCACCACCCCCAAATTAGGGATAAGAGTAGTAAATGGATAATCAGCAATTTTAGGTTTTGCTCCACTAATTCTTGATAATAGAGTCGACTTCCCTGCGTTGGGAAATCCAGCAAAACCAACATCTGCCATCAATTTTAAATCAAGTTTTAAAGTTTTTGCATCGCCTTTTTTCCCCAGACTATGCTCCTGAGGAGCTTGGTGCGTTGATGTTAGCCAATGGATATTGCCTAATCCACGCTTTCCACCTTTAGCGACTTCTAAAATCTGATCTCTTTCT
>CAZFSQ010000166.1:0-5716 GCA_964521975.1 uncultured Oligoflexales bacterium
ATTTGAGGGAGGTGTGTTTTTTAAGTGCAAAACGTTAGTTTTGCAACACGGCCCTTTATTATCAAATGATAAGTTAACTTCTGTTTTGTCGGATAAAGCATGAGAAGCTTCTTTCGTCATTTGACAGGATGTAAAAATAAAAACTAATAAAAAAAATGTCTTCAGCATAATACTGTTCCTCTCAAAAATTTAAAAAGTCACTTACTCAAACACTTCGCTCGTTCCGTTGCTTTAACAACTGCTTTAATTAAAGTGACACGAAGTCCGCCCTCCTCCAATTCAATCAATCCATCAATGGTACAACCGGCAGGAGTCGTTACTTCATCCTTTAATGCAGCAGGATGTTTTTGTGTTACTTGCAACATTTTTGCTGAGCCTAGCACTGTTTGACATGCCAGTTGAATGGCAATGTCACGAGGGAGTCCCACTTTAATTCCCGCATCGGTGAGCGATTCTAAAATAACATAGATATAAGCCGGCCCCGATCCGCTTAATCCTGTCACAGCATCCATATGTTTTTCCTCTACGGAAACCACTTTTCCGAGAGGAGCAAAAATATTTTTTACCAATTCTAAATGTTTTGCGTCTGCATATTGTCCTGGGCAAATTGCTGTGATGGCTTCATTGACAAAGGCTGCAATATTGGGCATGGCACGAACGATAGGAATTTTTTTGTTAATTGTTTTCTCAATTTGTTCTGTTGAAACGCCAGCAACAACAGAAATAATTGTGTGCGAAGGTGTCAATGAATTTTTTATTTCATCGAGCACCGAAAAAATATTTTGTGGCTTCACAGCAATTAAAATTGTTTTGCATTTTTTGGTTAATTCTTGATTTGAGTTGTTTTTATTTTTTGTTGTAAATAAAATATTTTTTGCATCAATGAATTTGCTTTGAATGAGTCCCTCTTGAATACATCGACCGATTCGTCCAAGTCCAATGATGCCGAATAATTTATGTTCTTCATTTTTTTTCATAGGCAACTTTCATTCTTAAATAATAAGAGGAAGAGGCCAAGGGAGCCTCTTCCAATTTTTAGAAAAAATTATCGCAATAAGTTTAAAACAAGTTCTGGTGTTGAGTTGGCTTGAGTCATTACAGATACACCTGCTTGTGTTAAAATTCTTGCCTGTGTAAATCGTGCAGTTTCTGCGGCATAATCCACATCACGAATACGACTTAACGCTGCAAGCAAGTTTTCATTCGTTACCTCGATATTTGTAATCGTACTTCCCAAACGAGATTGCACAGAACCTAATGTGGAACGATATTGTGCAATCGCATTGAGTGATGTATCGAGACGGTTTAAAACGGCTGCGGTTCCTGTTGGTCCAAGATCATCAGCTCCACCATTTTCTAAATCTTCAGGCACAAGAGCGATGTCTCTATTCTCAGGGTTGTCCGCCATGACGGAGTTTAACGCATCATTGAGACTCGCCAAATCCGACAGATCAATCGTCAATACATCGGAATCTGTTGCTGGATCAATGTCGGGTGCTTGACCACTCGAATCATTACCGCGATTGGATGCACCGACAAAGATTCGGATAGGTTTTTGATCTTTGACTTTTAAAACTTTAGAACCATTAAATTCGGATGAGTCAACAATTCTGAAAACCTCTTGGCGTAATTGTTGAAATTCTTTATCCAAAAATTGTCGCTCTGTGTTACCGATAGTATCGGATGCTGCTTGAGCTGCAAGTTCTCGAAGACGCACGATGATGTTGGTAACTTCGTTTAATGCACCTTCAGCAACTTGCAGATAAGAAATACCATCATTGGCATTTCGTTTGGCAACTTCCAAACTTTGTGACTTCGCTCGAATTCTTTCAGACACAGCTAATCCAGCGGCATCATCCGCTGATTTATTGATGCGTTGTCCTGAAGACATTTTTTCGAGTGATTCCCCTAAGACTCTTCTGTTCTCTGTTAAACGTCGTTGGGCAATTAAGCTCTCGACGTTGGTTTTAATACGTAATCCCATAGATCCTCCTTGATTGTGTTAAATAAGTTTTTATCCCTAAAAATTTAATTCACTCTATTAACCATTAAGCTCTGATCAGTGAAAGAACCATCTCTGGTGTCTGATTCGCTTGAGCTAATACGGCTGTATTGGATTGCAACAAAATTCTATTTTGTGTCAATTCAGCAGTTTCAGAAGCATAATCAACATCTCTAATCCGGCTTTTCGCAGTTTCAAGATTTTCAACTGAAACACCCAAGTTGTTAATTGCAGAACTTAATCGCGATTGTACAGAACCTAGTGTTGATCGTTCACTCGCAATTCTATTGAGAGCGTTGTCAACTGTTCCAAGTTTTTCTGCAATGCTATTGCGGTCTGGAGAATCTGTTCCTCCTAGGTTTGGTCCAATTTCATTATCTTTACCAAGACCTAAACTTTCAGAAGAAAATTTCAAACCTTCAAGACTGATGGAAATAGTATCGAGGTTTTCGTCGGGTGTGCTGCCGTTCGTTCCAACTTGAATAACAAATTGGCTTCTTTCATCATCGCCAAAAAGCTTGATGCCGTTAAACTCTGCGGTTTTGGCAATACGATCCACCTCGTCTACAAGCTGCGTGTATTCTCGATTAAGGTATCCTCTCTCTTGTGTACCGAGTGTGTCTGATGCGGATTGCACAGTTAATTCGCGAAGACGGATTAGAATGTTACTAATCTCATTCATTCCTCCCTCTGCGGTTTGCACCATCGAAATGGCATCATTAGCATTTCTTTTGGCTTGATTAAGACCGCGAACTTTACCGCGAATGCTCTCAGAAACAGCAAGTCCTGCGGCATCATCAGCAGATCGGTTGATACGATAGCCTGAGGCTAATCGTTCGAGGCTGGTCTTCATCGCCTCTGTGTTTTGTGTCATGTAACGTTGTGTGGTGAGACTGGAAACGTTTGTGCGGATTCTCATAAAAATTCCTCCTTGAAAAGTTTTTAATCCCTCATTAAGGCAGGCGAGGGGTAAGCTTCACCCTGAAACTTACAACAGATTTCTCGTATTTTTTTTAAAAAACTTTAATTAAATTTTATAAAACACAAAAACAAGGTTGAATAATTTCAATTTTTGCTAAATATCCGCTAAAATTTAAAAATGTTAGGGAGATGTCAATAATGGAGTTGGATGGTTTTTCTTATATTGCTGAGCAATATCAAGGCATTGTTGTTGCTTGTTCGGGAGGGTCTGATTCGATGGCTCTTTTAGAACTCATTTATCAAAATTCCAAGCAGAAAAAAAAAATTAATTTAGTAAATTTTCATGTCAATTTTGGTTTAAGAGAAAATGAGTCTTTGGGTGATGAAAGATTTGTTAAAAGAGAAACAATCAAAAGAAACATCAAATTTATTAGCTATAAAGTTACTCAAGAAGATGAAAAGTTAAAAAAAGGACGATCCGTGCAAGAATGGGCAAGGCTTATTCGCTATCGAGAATTTGAAAAATTTATTCAAGAGGGTCATATCATTGCGATGGCTCATCATAAGAATGATTTAATCGAAAATATTTTTTTACGAATGCTGCGAGGGAGTTTTCCTGATCGTTGGGCTGGAATGAAAACGCATGATGCAAAGAAAAAAATTTGGCGACCGCTTCTCAATTATTCTAAAGAAGAAATTTTACAATACGTAAAAAATAAAAAAATAAAATTTAGATTGGATTCGAGTAATCTCGATACAAAATATACAAGAAATAAATTGAGAATAGATATTTTCCCTCAGCTCGAAAAAATGTTTCCTGGGGTGGGAGAAAGATTGATAGCTTCGACGAAAATGGTCGAAGAAGTTTTCAGTTATGAGAGGGAAAAAGTTACTATCGCGTTTGAGAAAAATATTACGCTAAAAAATGCAACGAAAATGGGAATCAATTACGAATTTTTTCGTGAGGCATCCCATAGTCAGAAATGTTTTATTTTGGAAAAGCTATGTCAGTTTGTGCAAGAAAAGAATATCTCTCTAAATTATGATCTTCTGATTGAAAAATTGAGTTTAGAAAATAATACAAGTAGGAAAAAATTTTCTATCGAAATACCAGGCGGTGGAAAAATTTTTGTGATAAAAAATAATCTAGTAGTTGAAAAGGCCAGTCTTTTTTATAAACCTGAGCGTTTTTTTCAATTTCAGAAGCAGTTTGAATCTAATGAGGGCAGTGTTAGACTAGAACATGGAGTGAAAGTTGTCTTTTTATAGAGGAGTTGTGAATGGCTAATCCATCCAAAAAACAAAATCAACAAACCCGAATGCTTTTAGTATTTGTGGGAATTATCATGCTTTTTCTTTTGGTGCATCTCATGATCAAACCCCAAGTAGAACCAGAGCGAATTAAATTTTCAGAATTGATGGAAGCATCGAAACTGCCAAAGGATGATCCTAAAAAAATTGTTGAAGTGACATTTAAAGATTCAGAAATTTACGGATTAAGAAAAGATCAATCTGCCGTAAGAACTTTTGGGCCAAGTGATGCTGAGTTACGCAAGACATTAGAGGAAAATGGGGTGACAATTAATTTTGAACCTCAAGAAGAAGTGAGTCTATGGAAATCTATTTTAGTGAATTCAGTACCGATGCTTTTTCTGCTTTTCATTTTCTTTTTATTCATGCGGCAATTGCAAGTGGGTGGGGGCAAGGCTCTCTCCTTTGGTAAAAGCCGAGCGAAACTCATTTCAGATAACAAAAATAAAATTACCTTTGCGAATGTTGCTGGTGTTGAAGAAGCTAAAGCTGAGTTGGAAGAAATCGTCGAGTTTTTAAAAGATCCGAAAAAATTTACTCGTCTGGGTGGAAGAATTCCTAAAGGAGTTTTACTGATTGGTTCTCCTGGGACAGGAAAAACAATTTTAGCAAAAGCTATTGCTGGTGAGGCCGATGTACCTTTTTATTCCATCTCAGGTTCTGATTTTGTGGAAATGTTTGTAGGTGTTGGAGCAAGTCGTGTGCGTGATTTATTTGAGCAAGCGAAAAAGAATGCTCCGTGCATTGTGTTTATTGATGAGATTGATGCCGTGGGAAGACATCGTGGGGCAGGGTTAGGTGGCGGTCACGACGAGAGAGAGCAAACACTGAATCAATTATTGGTTGAGATGGATGGATTTGAAACCAATGACGGGGTGATTATTATTGCAGCGACCAACCGTCCCGATGTGCTTGATCCTGCGTTATTACGACCAGGTCGCTTTGATCGCCGTGTTGTTGTGCCGCAACCTGATGTTCGAGGACGTGAAGGAATTTTAAAAGTTCATACAACGAAAATTCCCGTGGGTGAAGATGTGGATTTGAAGGTCATTGCTCAAGGGACTCCTGGATTTTCAGGAGCAGATTTAGAAAATTTGGTGAATGAAGCGGCACTGCTTGCAGCAAGAAAAAATTCTAAAAAAGTTGAAATGACACATTTTGAATTGGCCAAAGATAAGGTGCTGATGGGGCCAGAGAGAAAGAGCATGAGTGTTTCGGATAGTGAAAAAAAGAATACTGCTTATCACGAATCAGGCCACGCACTCGTGGCTCACTTAGTTAAGACACTTGATCCAGTCCATAAAATTTCGATTATTCCACGAGGGCAGGCATTAGGTGTGACGGCATTATTGCCAACAGAAGATCGTTTGACGATTACGAAAGAGTATGCCGAGGGCATGATTGCTTATGCGATGGGTGGACGTGCTGCGGAAGAACTGGTGTTTGGTCATCAGACGACAGGGGCGGGAGATGATATAGATA
>CAZFSQ010000167.1:0-5690 GCA_964521975.1 uncultured Oligoflexales bacterium
TTCAAGATCGTTGTTCCAGTATGTTTGATCGGTGTCGTAAAGAAGAACCCAAATTAGTCAATGTATCGCCTTCACAAGTGTCTGCGTGTTGGCTTAATGAAAAGGGAACACAAAAATAATTTATGGAAAATGAAGTTCTTTTAGAAATAAAAGATTTAAAAAAATATTTTCCGATTAAAGGTGGTTTATTAGGACGTGTAACTTCACAGTTATATGCAGTCGATGGCATTAATCTGAAATTAAGAGTCGGAGAAACTTTAGGGCTGGTGGGTGAGTCGGGTTGCGGTAAATCTACATTGGGTCGAACCATTTTGCGACTGTATGAACCCACCGATGGCGAGATTATTTTTCAAGGGGAGAATCTTACAAAAATTTCGCAGAGTCAGTTACGCCCCAAGCGAAAAGACATGCAAATTATTTTTCAAGATCCTTATTCCTCGCTTAATCCACGAATGACGATTGCTGAAATTTTATCAGAACCTTTTATCATTCATAAAACGATTCCTAAAAAAGATATTTTAGGCCGTGTGCAAGAACTCATGAAATTAGTGGGTTTGCCGCAGGATGGTTTAGATAGATATCCTCATGAATTTTCTGGTGGTCAGCGTCAAAGGATTGGTATTGCTCGTTCAATTGCACTCAATCCAAAATTGATCATCGCGGATGAACCTGTGAGTGCATTGGATGTATCCATTCAATCGCAAATTTTAAATTTACTGGTTGATCTTAAGAAAAAATTTAATTTGTCTTATATTTTTATTGCTCATGATCTTGCAGTGATTGAGCATATCAGTGATCAAGTGGCTGTGATGTATTTAGGAAAAATTGTTGAATATACCAGTGCAGAAAATTTGTATCGTTCACCAATGCACCCCTACACAAAAGCCTTAATTGCTTCAATTCCTATTCCCGATGTGAATATTAAGCGTGAGAAAAAAATTCTTTTAGGAGATGTTCCCTCTCCCATTTCACCACCGAAGGGATGTCATTTTCATCCACGCTGTTCTATGGCAACAGATATTTGTAGGACCACTGCCCCCGCGTTAAGGGATGCCGGTCAAAAGGGAAATCCGCATTTAGTTTCTTGTCATTTAGCGTAATGCTACCCTCTCTCATAAATCCAATATTTAGAAATATCTTTTTGAAAATTTTCTACGCCCTCGTTCCAAAAATCATCTTCTAAATTGAAATTTGAAACTGAAATTTTTTTGCAAAAATCTTTAGAACCAAAAATAACTTCGACAGGTGTTTTATGAAATTCATATTCATAGGGCGGCTGTTTCCATGCAAATTCTTTAGGATACATTTCTAAACTTGCTCGCATGGTGGCAAGACCGAGAGCGAAAGATTTAATTTTTTCAGGTTCTAAAATATGAATTTGAAAACCTTCACACAATTGGTTTTGCCATTTTTGAAATCCGGGAAGAAAAGATGCGGGGCGTAAATGAAATCCATTGCGATTTTCTTTAGGAAGTAATTCCAAAATTCGCTGAATCCATTGGTGTGAATTTTTAATATAAGGTGCTCCACAAAATAAAAAGGGTAATACTGTGCCGCGTCCCTCGGATAAATTCGTTCCTTCCATCATCACCATTCCAGGGTAAATATAAACCATATCTAGGGTTGCTAAATTAGGTGAGGTGATAACCCAGGGATGTTCTCCTTGAAGAAGTACATGATTAGGATTCCAGTTTTTAAGAGGGATGACTTCGTAATCAACATGAATATTACGATTAAAAAACTTTCCAACTTCACCCATTGTCAAAGCATGTCGCATGGGAATTAAATCGCAACCAACAAATGAGATCATATCTTCGTCTAAGACGTGACCTTCAGCAATCTTACCGCCTAGGGGATTCAAGCGATCAAGAACAACAATTTTTTTCTTAAATTTTTTAGCAGCTCTCATGCAATGAAGTAGGGTTGACTTATAAGTGTAAATTCTTGTCCCAACAACCTGCAAGTCAATGATCATCGTATCAATGTTACCCAACATTTTTTCTGTTGGCTCGCGTGTTTCACTGTAAAGACTATAAACGGGTAATTGCGATGATTGGTGAAGACTGTGCCCTGATTCAATCATATTATCTTGAACCGTAGATTCAAAACCATGCTGCGGGCCAAAGAGAGCGACTAAATTTTTACCTAAAATATTTTGTAAAATTTTCCATGAAGGGGTGTAATCCTGTGCAATAGATGCTTGATTCGCAACGAGTGCAACTCGGCCCCACGTATGAGCTAATTTAGGGTTGTTGCGAAGAACATCAATCCCAGAATCAATCATAATTTTTTTAGGATCTTGTCTGAATTTTTTTGGTCAAATTTTCAAGACATTCTTGGAGTGACTTGCCACTAACGGATTCTATCACGAATGATTTGTCCGTCGAATGTTCTGCGTGTCCTGTGAATGTCCCGTCGGCAAATTCATCGACTTCGATTAAAAAAGTTTTACCCGCGTGCATAAAAGTAAAATGATGACCGTGAAATAATTTCGTGCCTTGAGGGAGTTTAATATTTTTCCAGCTCATATAATCGCTTTCTCCTGTGTAATTTTTATTTCAATGTACTTAAGACGATTTTATCAAATAACGGAAAATAAATCATATTAAAAATTTTTATTACAGCTCACTTCTCTAAAAATTAGTGTTCGCTTAACCTCGACGCCATTCATCTCGCGTACACCACACATTTTCCATTTTTTATCTCGATCGCATGGTTTGCAAAAAAGTTCTTTATCGTCAGGACTTTCGATAGTGTATTTGACTTGCAAGCAGCCAAGTTTATTATTTTTTGAATTATATTTTGCTGGGTCTTGCGAAGAGAAAAAATAAATATTACGATCACCTATCGCTTCATTAGTGATATCTGCCCAACACTCTTCAGCTGCTTTTGTTTTATTACTACTTTCATTGGTGTCAAATTGATAGTGTGATCGTGCAAGTACCCCGGCATTCTTAGTATCTAAATCTACATTTAAATTAGCATGAAAAAATAAAGTCTTCCCATCGGGGCTATTCCCATACACAGCCTTACATTTTAATTGATTAAAAACGACCCGATTCATCAGAGTTTCTCTAAGTTGGGAGAGTTTTCGGACGCAACAATCATCAACGCGGTCATATGTATTACCGCGTTCTGTAACATTATTAGCGTTCGCTTCTTCAAAACAACCGATCTCTGTAAATTGATCGGTTAATTTAGAATACAGTCCATAAAAATTTAACCATCCTATGCGATCCTCACCAAAATAAATTTGATCCTTTTCTGATGGGTTCGGGCCATTTTGTCTTTTTGCTTCATAAAATTTTTTCCACTGTTCAATGGATTTGAGGGATTGTTCTGAAAAAGCTAAAACTGTTTTATAAATTTTTTCCTGTACTAGATCTTTAAATTCCATAACAGGAATTGCATCAGGTCGGGTTAATAAATCCATTTGGTCATAATAAAACTGATGAAGACTTTTAAGAGAATTTAAAAAATCCTTAAACCCATAAATTTCTTCGTTTTCAATTTTTTTATTTTCAATAAAAATTTCGTAATCTTGACCTTCTTGCAATGCAATACCAGCTAAGATTTCAGACTGAATATCTTGAGTTGATTTAATAAAAATCACTAACCAGTTATTCAAATTTTTTATATAATCTTCGTCCACTGGTTTTGTGATACGTGGAAGCTGCCTATCCCAATCTCGTTTATAAAGTTCAAGATCTGATCGCAAGTTTTTCAATTTTTCTTCAATAACGGACAATCTCGCTTCGCTCAATGTAATACTAACGCGGTTTGTCTCATGGTCGGATAATTTTGATTTTCTTTCACGACAAGAAATTTGGAAAAGAGAAAAAAACAGGAAAAATATTAATTTTTTATTCACAGTTGCCTCTATTTAATAATTTAACTTCTAAATACTGTAATTATTCTATCAAACTCCCAGCAAGAGTTGTAGGCTGTTTGGAATTTTTCCTAACAAACTTAAAGGTGTTTTTAGTTTTTAATTCTTCGTTTTTCATCTCTTATCTTCAACACTTGATCTTCCCAATTTTTATTTTTAAATTCTTTTCCTAAAACAATGAGTCTTTTGATATTCGTATCCATTTGAGCTTTCATCAAGTTTTCGCTTTCGATGCTATAAACTAAATTTTTATTATTTAATTTTGTAAAACTTTCTTGTGATTTAGTCACAGCGATTAATTGCTCTGTTTGAACGATGTTCCAAATGAAAAATAAAATGATAAATCGCATAGAGGTCTCCTTTTAAAAAACAAAAAGCCTCTAATTAGGGAATTGGATTTTCCCTAAGATTTACCTATTAATCCTCTTTACGGGGGATGACTAAAAAAAATTAAATTGATTTAACTTAAGCTGTTTTCTTTATGGTTTCAGTGGTTTGAGCGGCGATAGAATCGTATAATTCCTTGAACTTTTTCTCATTTTCTTTATCAATCTGTACGATTTTAATTCCTATTCCAGGGCCGGGGTCTTTAGGACCTATTTTTTCCGGCATAACAACACGAGCAACTTTGCCGTTAAAAAAAATAGGTTCCTCGTTTTGATACTGTAACCAAACTTCTAAGATACTGGCTTTACCAAAAGGAAAACGACCTGGTTTTTCAAAGTCTAAAAAAAATCCTGTCATGGAAAGATCACGAGACAAAAGTTTGTACCTCATCTCAGAACCGATCGAACCAAGTAGGACATGTAAAGGTTCATTCACCTTCACCCGAACTGCTTTACGATTTTCCTTACGTATAGCAGCAGCGGGTGTGTCTTGTGATTTTTTATCTTCCATAAGGTCTATTTTATCTAACCTTTTTTGTTTTTAGCAAGTATCTCGTCGATAGAACGTTTAAATTCTTCAAAAGGAAGAGCACCGGAGAGGCGAACACCTTCAATGGTATTTTTAGCAACTGTTGAACCAATCACAAAAGCTGGTGTCCCAGAAACTCCGAGTTTCATTCCAGAATCTATGTTTTGATCAATTTTTGCCAATTGCTTTTGCGGGTCTTTCACACATGCTTTCCATTTGGTCATGTCGAGACCTTTAATTTGACCGGCATACTTTTCAAAATCAGCGTCGCTTAAAGCTCTTTGATTATTAAATAGGTGTTCATACATAAACCAGAATTTTCCTTGCTCCGCAGAACAGTGAGCAGCAACCGAAGCAGGTTTCGCACGGTCATGAAAACTTAGAGGGAAATCTCTCATGATCCAACGAACTTTTCCTTTGTAGTCTGTAAGAATTTTTTTAACAGCAGGCATGACTCGTGAACAGAATGGGCACTGAAATTCAGAATATTCAACGATCGTAATTTGGCAGTCATCTCCTTTACAACCTTTGGGTTCAATATCTCCAGGCTCTGGACCGAAGCGAACAACGTCATTATCAGTTATCGTTAATTTATATTTAGGTTCTTCTGGTTTAGAATAGGAGACAGCAAATTCACCTTTCGCTTGACCAGCACTGATGATTCCATCAATGACGCCCTGCTTATTTCTTTCCTCTAAATAATCGCGAATTTGTTTTTCTTGGTCTTTCTTAGGGAGTTTTGACAATTGGGGATGATCCTTAAATTGATCGAGGGTGGATTTAACTTCCGCGTCGGAAACTTTGACATTTTTTTTCAAATAATCAGCTTTCGCTTGGTCAGGAGATTATTTTTCTTTTTTTCCCATCTCTGAAAAATAATGATTTT
>CAZFSQ010000168.1:0-5689 GCA_964521975.1 uncultured Oligoflexales bacterium
TATGCCGAATTGAATCATCATTCGGTGCGAGAAATTTGGAATCAAGTAAAAGCAGGCCAACTAGTTGCTCGCACACAAAATGGTAGAATTTTTATTTATCAAAAACCTCCAGAACAAGAACGTGAACCAGTGGCATTACCTGCTGTGGTTTTTGAGCAAGAGACATCTAAAGATTTTCCGCAAACGCAAACGGCAGAGATCGCACTTCTACTGGATCACTTGAGTCTTGCAAAAGAAGAAAATAAAGAAATTATTAAGCTCACACAAAAATCCATGGACCAAATTACGGAGATGTCACAATCCATTATTAAGACTAAAGATCAAATGTTAGAGATGCAGAAAAAAGAAATTGAAGCATTAAAAAAGACCCTCGAAAATAAAAATGATGAAATTTACGATATGCAGCGTGTGATTGAAAATCTTGAGTCATTGAAGTTATCATTATGACCAAGAGCACTCGACTCGGTTGGATTCCCTATTGGAACCTTTATCCGCTCAAGCTTGAAATTCAAAAAGTAAACCCCCATTTTTTTGATGATCATGTATTAATGCAGGCTCATCCTGCACAAATTAATGATCTGCTTGCACAGAATAAAGTCGATTTAGCTCCTTGCTCCAGTGTTGAATTATTGCAGAACCCGCACACGGATATTGCATTTCCGTTGGGAGTTTCTTCGTTTGGATCGGTGATGAGTGTTTATATTGCCACCAAATGGAATGGTCATGAGTTTATGAATTACATTAGCGAGCGACAAAAAGTTTTGAAAAGTTTAATTCGTTCCATTCAACCCATGTCCAATATCAATCAATTATCGCAAAATATTTTACATGAAACGGAATATAATTATGAACATGGACTTGAATTACCTAAACTAATTCTTTCACCCTTCTCAGCAACCAGCAATCATCTGGTTAAAATTTTAATGCGACTTTGGTTTGGCAAAAAAATAGAAAAACAAAACAATTTTTTTCAACCGGAAGATTATCAAGCATATGCCGATAACGTATCTAAATTGGATCACGCTCATCCTCCCTGGGAAGTGGTGATTGGTGATGAGGCTTTACTCAAAAGAAATCGCTATTCATCTATTTTAGATTTAGGAAAACTGTGGACTGATTTAACGGGTTTACCCTTCGTGTTTGCTGTTTGGCAGAAAAGAGTGGGAGTTGAAATCGACGAGGTCGTGACCAATACACTTTTACTCGCTGCGAAAAATGCTGAGATTCGTATGAAAGGTGATTCATCGGAATATATAGAAAAGTGTCATGAAAATATTACAAGGCAATTACCGTCGGATTTATCAAGTTATTGGGAAGGTATTGATTATCGTTTAACACCCAAACATTTTAAAGGGCTTTTATTATTTTTGAGTCTCGTTCGTAATGGGTTGAATATTATGAAAGACGAATATTCTGGAACAAAGTTTTTGCGATGGAACGAGCGGTTTATTTCGTAAAATTATTCTTTATTTTTAAAAATACCAAATTTTATAGCATTTAAATCTAAACTTTTTTTATCACTCACCGATAAAAACAATGAAATGGAATTCTGAGAGAATTCATAAATCAATTTTTGTTAAGGAAGACAAAATTATGAGACAAAAAATTTATTTTTCGTTTTTCTTTTTACTGAGCATTCCTATTATGGATACATCTTGTTCCAGTGGTGCGGGTGGTCAGAAGCAAACCGCAGCCAATTCATCAACAACAGTATCCAATGAAGAGGATGATCTCGAAGTTGTCGAGCCAGTTCCTATGGCGTTGATTGCCGGAGATTTCGTCAATCAAGTGCGTAAAAAAATGGGGTCGGCCATTGCACAAGGTTCTTATAACGACGTGAAAGATGATTCAGCTAGTCGTAAGGGAACAGACAGCAATTCAGAAGATAATTTAGAATTGTCTTTGAATATCTTAGATGCCCCAGGACTTGCCGCAGGACAGATGAAAGAATTATTAAACTCTATTCAAGAACTCATGTCGGACATTTTTGGTAAAGAGGGGTTTTTCAAAGCTAAAAAAATTAGTGTTCCTATTGATACTAAACTTGGTTATGGAAAAAAAATCTACAAAGTTAATTCTGCTGCTGATGCTTATGCGACGAAACCTGAGTTTGCCATTATTTATCACTATGATGAAACGAAAGAAACTTATCCATTTATCGTTGAACTTTATACACGTACTGCTCTAGGTGGTAGTGAATTTGAAAGAACCACACGCATTGAATTTGCTGGACCTGTCGGTACTACCGAAGAAAAATCTAAAGTTCATTTACTTCACAGCTCCGCTCCTGAATCAGATACGAGTCGTCAATATCTTGAGGCAACTTATGCCATGGAAGACAAAAAAATTTCGGCTACTTTCGGTGATCTTCCTGTGAGTGAATCCGTTCCTTCTAAAAACATTTTGGATTTTAGTTTCGATGATGCTTCATCGACAATTATGGGAGCTTATACTTGGACACGGACAGCTATAGATACATCAGGGATGCTCATTCCTGAATACTATGTTTTGAATAGTGGTGATGTGGAGTTATTTAGAGCGATTAGTTCTAGTGATGGCAATGAAGAAACAGTGCAAGATGTTTCGTTTTTACCTAAATCAAAAATTGCGACCGCAACATCATCTGATGCTTGTTTGATTAATTCTTATAAACCAGGAAATTGTATCTTTGAATATGATTATAGTTACCTTCATTACATGATGAAGTTTTTAGTTAATCTCGTCAGAAAATCCGCCATAAACAATTCATGTTCGGTTTCTGGAGATGCGTTTAGATCGGGTTTTTCAGGTGCAGCAAATACGCCAACGTCTGTGCAGAATGTATCCAATAACATGTGCGAATCGAATACATCACTTGCAGATAGTGCTGTAGCCAGCGTTATTATGGATACTTGCGATGCGGGAGTGAACATTATTGTTCCTGTGCATCTGTCAGGAAGCGGTGGAAGTACGACTAATTTTAGTCTGTGTAAAAAATATCTTGAAGGTGTCATCTTACTCAATTCACAATTCATTCAAGCAAGTAGTTCTGGTCGTGAATTACAATTGCCAGAAACATCGGGAAGTATTGATCTGACTAAAATTAGAACTAGAACTCCCCCCACGGATACTTATTCGTCTTTAAAATCGACATTGGAAGCAAAAACTTTTATTGATTATTCTACTTTAAAAGATACATCACTCTTTACGATTCCAACATCGGGAGAAGCGGACTTTAAAGATGCTATTGAAAAAATTTGACATTAAAAAGTTTAAAGCAAATTTAGAGACGTGGAAAAAAAAAACCAAAGAACGTCTTGCTGAATTAAAAATTCATTTGTTGAAACTTTCGAGCAATTTGCTCATGGTGCTTTTTCCTATTGCTATAGTGATGGCCTTTACTAATTTTGGTCCCTACCTCAATCATTATTTGTTTTATAATCCGCTTTTACAATTGCGTGCTAATTTTGGATTTCAACCCAAATTAGACAATTCCATTCGCCTTATTATTGTGGAGGATCGTGCTCTCGATAAAATTGGCAGATTACCTACATTCTCTGAGTGGCAATCGGTTGCCAAATTATTATTCGCTAATGGTTTTGAAACGGTCATGTTGCAAGGGTTTCAAAATATCGAATCAGAAATAGGTGAAGTTTCAGAAAGACATACTCAAGGAAAATTTATTGTTGGGGCGGTTGATTTTCCCAATGATCGAAATTTACGTGCTCTTCCGGTAGAAAAAATTCCTGGCAATCTTTTTGTCGATGGGGACTCTTCGTCACAAATTTTAAATGAATCCAAATTTGCTCTTGGTCCTGAAGCATCTTTATTTCCTTTGATCGACGGGTTAGGGAATTTGAATTTGCATGATGATAACACGATGCCCTTGGCTTATCGCACTCCTATGGCAGATAAGATATTACCTAATATGGGGCTTTATTCTGTACCTGGTTTACGATGGGGCAATGGCGGTTTTCTCAATGCCCATCAAAAACTGCCCCGTCCGGCGGATAATAAAATTTATATTGATTTCGTTGATTCTAGTGATGCGATGACGAAAGCATTACCTGTTTCTGCATTCTATGAAAAAGAACAAAAAAAAATAAAATCATCTCTGTCAGAAAAAATTCTCGAAAAACTTTCGGGTGGCAAAATTGCGGTCTTGATTCCTGAAGCATATACAGGTTCTCGATTCATAGACACTCCTCTTGGAAAAGTACCCAGCTATCTTTCTACGGTCTCTGTGCTCAATTCAACACTCGAAGGATATTTTATTTATCGCCCTATAGCATCGTGGATCATTATTCTTTTAGGAGTGCCCGTTTTATTTTCACTTTTATTTTTTACACGAACAAAAATAGCTCTCTACGGATCAGCAAGTTTGGGGATCGTGCAATTTATATTCAATGGAGTTTTTTTATGGACGCTTGGTTGGGTTTTACCTGCACCAGAGTTGTTGATTATGTGTTTAAGTGGCTGGTTGGTCCGATTTGTTCATCATCAAATTAAAACATTTAAAGACAAAATGAAATTAAGCCATGATTTGGAAATTGGTAGCACGGTTCAAACATTATTGCTGCCTAAAGAATTCTCTGGAACATCGGGTCGCTGGCAATATCATGTGATCTTTAAGCCCTATGGTCCCATGTCAGGAGATTGGGTGCAAATTTATCAATCACCGCCGAATTGTATCAAGCCATTTACAGCCATTGCGATTGGCGATGTCGTCGGCAAAGGCCCATCCGCAGCATTAAACACAGCAGCGATTGCCTCCGTGTGGAATAGTTTTCGCGATGATTGGGATCAAGGAAAAGTAGAGATAGATTCCCTCATCATGGCACTGAATCGTTCTATTTTTAGAACGTTCAAAGGGCAGCAAAACTCAACTCTATCACTAGCTCTTTTGAATGAAGAAAATATCATTGTTACTTCCTATGCCGCCCCTGCTTGGTTTCAAATTGATGCTAAGAAAAAAGCGATCAAGCGAATCCCTGTTCCGCCACAAAATCCATTAGGCTACGATGGAGAATGTTCTAAAATTCAAAAAAGTGTTTTAACGCCTGTTCCTGGTGAAGTATTTATGGCCTATTCTGATGGGGTTATGGACGGTAGTGCTGCTCGCAGAAAGTTTCAGCAATCCATCACCGAGGATGGGTTTCAAGCATCGGATACACAAGAGTTGTTTGTTGAAGTGGAAGCTAAGGCTGTGCGTGCGGGGCAGGAAGATATCTTGCCTGATGATTTTACGTTGCTTCTGATTCGAGAAGTTGGCAAACAAGATGCTGTTGAGAAAGCTGCGTGAGATAAATTCGCAGGGTAATTTTTACATATAGACCATGATTCAAAAATGGAGGATAATTTTGAATCATGGTCGTTAGAAACATTAATATACTAAAATCTCACAGTTTTTTATTGTTCGGGGCACGGGAAACTGGGAAATCAACCTTGCTTTCGCAAGAATTTTCGCCTGATATTTCACACACAATTGATTTATTGCAAAACTCCATTTTTGCTCGCCTGCAAGCCAATATATCTGATTGAAATTAAATCCACAGAAAATGTCCATGAGTCTTACATTGAGAGTTTAAAAAAAGTAAAAAAAGATTTTGCAAATTCTGTGGCGGTTATTTTATCAAAAGATCCCATCGCTAAAATCATAGAAGGGGTGCATTGTTTACCTTGGCAGATGGGGATGAAAGAGATTATAGAG
>CAZFSQ010000169.1:0-5685 GCA_964521975.1 uncultured Oligoflexales bacterium
CTTTTAAAATGGCATGATCTTTAAATTCATGTGCAATGAGATGTAAAATATCAACCATTAATTTAGAAATGATAGCCATAGGACTCCAGTATATTTTTTACAAAAGCAATAAATTTTCGATTTTTATATTTTTTCAACATTTGTTTTATTTGTTTAAAATTAATCTTTGATAAATTTAAGTCAGAATAAATATCAAAAGAAAATTTATGTCCTCGTAAATAAAAATAAAAAATATCAAGTAATGCCTTTTCTGGGGAAGCTATTTTAATTCCGTTTTTAATTTCAAAACCAAAAAATAAATTTTTATTAATACTGTAGTGGAAAATATATGGCGTGTTTTTAGTATACTGTCGATCTTTTCCAATTTTTATAGCAGAGATTTTTTTTGTCATCTGAGTTCCAATGATGAGCGATTTAGCAAGAACCGTTTCAAGACTAATGTAAGATTGTTCGCACAGAGTTTGACTTAGAATATAAGGGTCAAATTCGTTGGGTACAATATATATGCCTTTGATATATGGTCTTATTATATTGCGTTTT
Source organism: uncultured Oligoflexales bacterium (assembly GCA_964521975.1). Classification (GTDB taxonomy): domain Bacteria; phylum Bdellovibrionota_B; class Oligoflexia; order Oligoflexales; family CAZFSQ01; genus CAZFSQ01. Next base: position 541 of record CAZFSQ010000169.1, read on the forward strand.
GTGAGCGATATAATTTTATTATTTAATGTAGCAGCATTATTAGCTTGAAATATATTTTGTAAATCTCGTGTGGTAAAAACACCTTTGGATGATGTGATGATGGTTTGGCTCAAATTTTTCATATGGACACAAATATAACATTTTTTATATAAATATGTCTATATGAAAAAATGGTAGTAGTCGCTATTCCGGTTGATGAACAAGTGCAATCTCAAGCTCAAAATAATCCAAGGAGAAGCTATAGTAAAGCTTTGCCTTAATTTGCTGACCCTTTTGAATCATTTTAATAAATCCTGAATGATTTTCATGGAGAGGAATTAGTTTTTTTGAAACGGAAAATATTTTTCTTTCTTGTGCATCTAAAATAATGATTTGTCCTTGATGTGTAATTAAAAGAATATAATTTTTATTTTGGAAGGAAAAGCTAGCAACACTAGAAACTTGAATTTCGTCTCTTTGATAGATCATGAGATCGGATGTGTTATTGATATCTATGGCTTGCTCGTGATGTGGATCAAGCTCAAACCATGTCAAAGCATATCGTTTAGCTTTCGATAAAAAACTAGGGAGATGTGAATAAAGAACATATTGTTTGCCATTGATCAAAAAGCTAAACGCATCTTCTCGGACGCCCCACATGTGATACCATTGGATATTAGCAATCGTTTGATATTGATTTTTGCCCTCTAATTTTAGATGCACAAAACTAGAATTTACATGATCGCTCGCTCCTGGTTCTGTGTTTCTATCCTTCGTTGCAGTTACTACTAGATTAGGAAGATTGTTCGCTTTAGATTTTTCTTGTCTATATTTTTGTAACGAAATTTCTTTAGCATTACCTATTAAATGTGGATTGATAATAAATTTTGTTTCTTCTTGATTTGATTCTCTTCTTTGATTTTGTTTTTTTTCTTGATCGAGTAGAGGCCATAGTTCTGGTGACTCAAGGTCGATGTCAATTTTACTAAGTCCATTTAAGATGGCCTCCTTTCGAGTCATGTTGATGCCCTGATTTGCATTGATTAGGGCTGTTAATGAGAATTTTCCATTTAAAAAACTTTCAAAATCAGTCACTGAAAGATAATTGTTTTCTAATAAATATTTTACAAAAGCAGTAGGATTCGGATGAAAGGATGTTACGCATGTATTACTTGAGAGTAAAAAAGTATGAATCAATAAAAAAATTATCAGAGATATTTTCATGCAAGCTATATATTAAATTTTCAATTAAAGGTCAATTTAAAGATGCCCAGGCACTCGCTACGCGAGTTGGGCATGACAATGAAGGTCAAATCATTTTTTAGAAAATATATCTATTTTCTTCCATTTACCCGACTTAAATCTCAGAAACATCGCGGTTCCAAGTAGAAGTAGCATAAGGGTACAAATCATCCACGGGCCAAGGGAACCATATTGTGGAAATTGATAAGTGAGTAAAAGTGAAAATGGGATGAAAAAAACCCAGTTAATGAGAGAACTAAAAACAGTGGGCCAAAACGTATCGCCAGCACCTGCAAGAATATTCAAAAAAGAAAGTGCAATGGCATCGAAAATTTCAAAGAGTGCAACATAGAGTAAAATGATTTTTCCTACAGCGATGATTTCAGGATCATCACTATAGATAGCCATGAGCTCTTGACCAAAAACAACAAAAATGATGCCGCAAAAAATTGCCCATGCAACGCACTGAGCTGTTCCCACATAAGCATGAATATAAACCAATTTTAATTTTCCTTTACCAATAGCATTGCCGATGAGAGATGATAATGTTTGAGCTAATCCATATACAGGCATAAAAGAAAGCCTCATGAATTGAAAAGCGATATTACTGGCAGCTAATTCAGCCGTTCCAAAATGTCCGATGATAAAAGCCATGAAAAGATTCCAAGCCAACATATCGTTGACCCAACTCAATCCGTTGGGGATGCCAATACGAATTAAATTTTTCATGTTTTGAAAATGAAACTGAAATAATGTTCGCGACTTGAAAATAGAATGGATTTTTTTTTGTAAGAACACAAAAAATAAAATGCAAAATTGAATGACCGTTGCCCAAAAAGTGGCCCAGGCTGACCCAGAAAAACTCATTTCAGGAAATCCCCAATAACCAAACACCAGGGCATAACACAATAATCCGTTGGCAATGTTTGCGATCAAGGTTGAGTAAAAAGAAATTTTAGGTTGAAGAATTCCGATGAAAAAACTCTGTAGGGCAAAAGCAGCGACGGTTGGAAAGACACTGTAAATAGAAATGCGAGTGTAATCTATTTCATACTGTAAAACGATTTCTTCGTGACCATAGAGAGATAAAATCGGTCTTAAATAAGGAATGAATATGAGTGTTATCAAAGAAAATAAAATTGAAAAATATAAAGCCTGCCAAAGGTAAATCGAGGCTTCCTCAGGTTGATGATGACCCTGTGATTGGGAAGCAAAGGTACTCACAATTCCTACGCACCCCATACCTAAAGAAAAAATAATCATGATCGTCAAAAAAGCTGGTGTGATGGCTGCTTGGGCTTCGGTTCCTAATTTAGAGACAATAGTAAAATCGACAAAAGTCATCAGCGTGCGAGAAATTTGAATGGCAATTGTCGGAATTGCTAAAATCCAAATAGTTTTTATTTCGCGTTTAAAAAGTTGAGATAGGAAAAATTTTCTCATAGGAAAAATTTTGACTCTTCGTCATTAGTTTGACTGTTTTTAGTATTGAATGTTGCCGAAATTTTGGCGGTAACAACTCATTATCCTCTCTTTTGCTTGTGGTTACTCAGTTTTTGAGACTTGGCACAGGTGTTGCTTTAGTCTTAGGTGAATCCAAATAAAATTTGTGCTGCCAAAAAATCGACGCTTTACTTTTGTAGTTTAGGATAAATGATGAAAAAGTTAAACGCTAAAAAATTCCTGCCACTCACAATAGCTTCTCTATGCTTTATCTCCAGCTCTATTTCTTCTTCTCCTGCGGATCGCTTTTATCAACTTTCGTTTCCATTCTCAGAAGAAAAACCATTTCGATATTCTTATGAACCTAAAGAAAATATTTTGAATCTTGAAATTGCCAATGCCAATACAGAAGATGTCAAGCCGGTTGAGTTTTATGATGAGCATTTAATTCGACGGATATTAGTAAAAGATCACGCACCCCAAGGTGTGGATATTAAAATTTACCTCAAAGATTCTCGTGTGCGAACACTCGTTACAAGTTTTAAAGAACCTTTTCGTATTAACATAGATTTTTTTGATAAAGATTATCGACACACTCTTGATCCTCAGAGCGGAATGCCTAAAACAAATTTTGTTGTTGAAAGCAATGACGTAAGTGGAATTTCTAGTGTTGGAGAAATAGCGTCATCTTCCCCTCATCAATTAACAACAGCAGAACCGCATGAAAATTTATCAGGTAATGAAAGAAAACTTTTGCAGCCTGCACCGCAAGAATTTTTATCTCCTGATGATTTGCAAGAGAGTATGGAAAAAATTCAAGCTGGGCCAGGACCGCAGTGGAATAAATATCCTGTTTACATTTATCGAATGCAAACGGCTGCGTTTGAGGGAAGAAAGCAAGATAAAAGCGTTGCACCAGAAATTGCTTTAACATCGGTCGGAGCAATGGCTGATTATGCATCAAAACTTTTTGATTTTGGCCATGAAGGGCGAGCACTCCTTGCTTATCAACATGTATTACATAAAGACCCTGTGGTATTTGAAAAAGATCCGCTTCATTTGTGGAAGTTGGGAGAGATTCATCTTGGTCAAGGCAATTTAACTTTGGCGGATGGATATTTTCAAGCACTCATCGAAAAATTCCCCGAACATGGCTTAGGTCGTTTTGCAGAAATTCGCCGCATGGATATAAAAGCCATCGAATATGATCGCGAGAATATTCGCGATGGATTTTTAGGTTTGATGGAACGTATTCAAAAAGTGCCCTACGGCAATCATGGTGAACTTCAAGCTCAAATTAAATTGCGTCAAGCCTATTGGATATCTGCAAAAGATGGCAAAGGTATTCCAGAGCAGAGTTTATCTTTCATCCCTAAAATTTCAGAGGAAGATACGAAAACATTTTTGCTCTTGATGGAAAAATCAGAGGGTAAACGCACGGCATTTTTATCATCGACACTTGCATTTTATAATCACCTTGAAAATGAAAGTCATTGGGATGATCAAACAGCTATTTATCTTGGAAAATATTTTGAAGCGTACAAGGGCCCATTCTTAAATGAACTTAAAACTTTTGTGGCTGAGAGAGCGGATGACACACTCAATAAACACATCCAAAGATTATTTAACTCAGAAAAAGCATTTCTTAAATTGACACAAGAGTATGAAAGATTACCAAAGCAAATTACTTCTCTGGGATTGGTAACAGCATCGCATTGGGCACTCGCAGAATCTTATAAACAAATTGGACAATATATGAAGGCGATTGCTCAATATGAAGAGTCTTATAAAAGAGGCAACAACAATTCGGATAAATTTCGTTGCCAATTTTGGATGGCGACATTGAGTGAAAAATTATCGGATACGCAAAAAGGACAAACAACATTGTCAGATGCTCAGCGTGAACTTTATCGCAAAAAATGGACGGGTGCGAACCGTGCCATGGAAGAAACGTGGAAGCTTTTAAGCGAGGACGACAAAAGAAAATTGTATGCGAGTGAGAAAGAATTTTTAGAACAAAATATTTTACAAGAAAGTAGTTATCTAACGACAGTGTCCGATATTGTTCTCGATGTTTGGAAGCGAGGTTTATCCGGTGGTGTTGCAAATTCGGAAGCAAAAGCAGGAGCGAGTCAGTGGGATAATGTGGTATCTCCTTCTGCTAAATCCGTTTTACTGATCAGTCAACTTGCCAAACGCTTTTCTAATCTTGGTAACACGCAAAAGCGTAAAGAATCTCTCGAACTATTAAAACAAATTAAATCTTCGGATATGGCTCAAGATGGACAAGCAAAAAAATTATGGAGCAGTGAATTGGTGAAGCTTGCCGAAGAATATCGCACAGCGAATGAATATCTTGAAGCTGGGCGAACCTATACATTTGCTGGCTCCGAGAGTGATCAAGTGGATACACGAGCGGAGTCACTCTACAAGGGAGCTTTACTTTTATACCGTGCTGGCCGCAAAGATGAAGTCGTTGAA
>CAZFSQ010000170.1:0-5684 GCA_964521975.1 uncultured Oligoflexales bacterium
TCATCGTAACCATATCACCATTTGCGATGTGAGCAATTTCATGTCCAAGGACACCCTCAACTTCACTTTTATTCATGCGATCGAGTAGACCTGAGGATACAGCAACAAGCGATCGTGACTTGGAAGGGCCGGTAGCAAAGGCGTTGACTTCGGGGCTGCGATAAATTCCAACCTCTGGCATTTTAGGAAGACCTGCTGCTTGGGCGAGACGATGCACTGTTTGCACTAATTCTCTAGCATAAGAATCATTTGACGAGGGATCAATAACCTTAACCCCCATCATCATCTTGGCCATTATGCGAGAGAGACCAAGAGAAATAAAAGCTCCGCCCATACCCCACACCAAACAAAAATACATAAGGGATTCATAATCAATACCGTAGGCAGTCAGGTAAGGACGTACTCCGAGAAGAGACAAGGTAAGTGAAAGCGTTACCATGATAAGAATGTTGACGGCTAAAAATAAAAATAATCTTTTACCCATTTGAAACATTTTTTGCTCCTTTATTTAAAACTTGATGATACTAGAATACACATTAAAAAATGATGAGAAACGAATCTAATAGTATAATAGAAATATGCATAGTTTTAAATCTATTTATCATGTTTTATGGCCGATTTTATTCTTCTGTATAAATTTGAAAATATTCGGAAAATCGCTTATACCTGTGAGCCTTGAAGCGAAACAAAATGGCGGAACATCACAGACAATTGTTAAAGGGCCGCTGTCTTTATTTTATAACCCAGCTAATTTAATTTTTTCATCGAAACTTACAAGTGAAATAGATTTTTCTATAGCTAAAGTTAAATACTCTTTTACAGCACTTGATCGTGATCCAACATTTATTGAGACAGTTGTTCCACCGCTTGCTTTAGGTGTGTCTTCAAAAATTTATGACAATTTATTTTTAGGGTGTGCGTTTATTCCAACAGGGACAGGGGAAAAAATTTCGATTCCTAGTGTGCCAATTGAAACAGCTCCGGGGTCGATCACAAATGTGGATATTGAAACAAAGGAATTTGGGTATGTTTTAAGCGGAGGATTGGCATACAAATTTTTAGATTTTTTATCACTTGGATTATCCGTTTTAAATACAACCAAAGAAACAGATATTGTCGTAACACCATTTCTTGAAAATTCAAGCAAGGGATCAGCATATCAATTTATTTTTGGAGGAAGGGTTTATTTATTATCGAAGCAAATTATTTTAGGTGGAAGCTACAAGACAGAAGCTAATAACGAGATGGAAGTTAAATCGAGTGGACTTTTAGTAGGTGTAACTCAAAATCAAAAACAGAAAATGTTTTTACCCATGGCAACACAATTGGGGATTGAATTTCAAAAAAATAATTTGAGTTTATTTACCGATATGGGTGTTGAGAGTTGGAGTAGAGGAAGAAATGATTCAGGGGGGAGTTTAACCGGAAATTCAGAAATTGATTATCTTGATTCCTATTCATTTTCTGTTGGAGGAAAAATTGAGTATCCAGTGAATCATCGCTACGGATTAGCTTTTGGTTATATTACTGGCAGTAAAGGCAATGGAACATCGGCGGCAGAGGGAATTCGGTTTGGTGAGTTTGAGGCGATACCCAGATGGAATTTAAGTTTAGGATATCGCTATCGCGTATCACAAAAGTTGCGATTTGATTTTGCTGGAAATATTATTCAAGGAAGTCAAATAGTGCCAGAAGAAGAATTAAATTCTGGCGTGCATGAAATCAGTGCGTATTTGGTTTCGATGGGATTGACATATCATTTATAGTTTTCTTTGACTTTCCCAATCTTTTTTTACCTTCGCTAAAAAAATATTTTGAACTTTGTTGGCCAATTTGAAAACTTCTTCACTTGACCCAAACCTCAAGTTTTTCAAGTTATCTATAAACTGTATCAATCCATCTTCGGTTAATTCTCTTTCGAGGGATTGAACAATATATAGACTTTGACGATAAGCCTTGTCTGCATCTTGATGATTCAAATTAATAAAAGACTTTTCAAAACTTTCAAGTTCCAAAAACTTTCCTGGATAAGTTCCAAACTTACTTTTTTTGCAAGGTGAAGGCAGACACTCTAAAAATTGGGCAAGGCCCTCATTTAGCCATGTTGGGATAATGACCGAGGACGGAATTTTATGATGCAAAAGTGCATGAATCAATTCATGACGAAGAACCGTTTCAAAATTTTTAGCGGAATAAAATTTTTTGTCAGTAATGATTCTAATTCTGCCATCATAAATTCCCGCACTCCATTTAGGTAGTTGAGTCATAGATTGTTCAAGTACCGAGCGGTCGATTAAAATAACTTCAATGAGTGATTTTGGAGATTCAAATCCCCAGCTATCAATATACTCGCTCAGAGCTTGTTCAAGGGTGTCGCCGATGTTTGTTATCAAAGGGTCATGTCTGTCAAAACGATATTTTATAGAAAAATTTTTTGTGTCATATTGGCTTTGCTCTTTTGATTCTTCTAAATAAGATTGAAACTCTTTTAATTTTTTTTGTAAAAGATCACCCGGCTTTTTTTCTTGTAAAACTTGTAAAATAAGAGAAATCCCCTCTTCAAACCTTCCCTCAGATTCATATAATTCAATAAACATTTTTTGGATATCCTGATCCGTAGCATCTATTTTTTGAGCTGTTCTTAAATACCCCTCCGCTTCAGCCCAATATTTCATTTGATAAAGACAAAATCCCATTCCTTTTAAAGATTCAAAATGGTCGGGATTTTTGGCTAAAGCTTTTTTGAAATTTTCGATAGCAAGATGGCATTGATTTGTTTTTAATTTAAGCCATCCAACACTGGAAAGAACGTTGGGGTATTGTGCATTAAGCCAATCTAAAAATTCTTTCTCTTTATCCTCACTCGCCAAGTGTTTTTCAATAAGCTCAAGAGATTTTTCAAAATTCCCTGATTGGAAATATTTTAGAATTTCTAATTGATCTGGATTGTTTTTAGGGGGTTCAGAGGGAGATAAATTATTTTCAGAAATTATCTCTTCATTTTTTATTTCAGATTTATTTTTTTGCTGAGGAAATAAAAATTTGACGACAAGAAGTGAAAAAACAAAAAACAAAATAATGTTAATTATTTTAAAAATGTGTCTAATTTCCCGGCTTGGTGTTGATCTCTAAAATCAGTAAATCCACCCACAAAATAATCCCCAATAAAAATCATGGGGACAGTTTTCCAGCCACCATTTTCTTGGCTTAATTTTTCTCTCAGTTCTTGATTTTGAGTGAGATCAATTTCTTCAAAAGACCAATTCATTTTTTTAAAATATTGTTTGGCAGCCGTACAATAAGAACAATAATTGGTGGTATAGATTTTTAAATTTTTCATAGAGGTAAATTATCGCTTACTTCGTGATTTCATGCCATTGATTTTGACGCCGGGATGAAGAAATTATTGAAGGGAAATTAAGAGGATAGGGGTAATTGAGGTTTGGGGGTGTTTAAAAACAGCCTAGCACCAAGTGTAACACATGTGTTACACTTGGCTTTTAGCTAATTATAAAATATGGGGACTAAAATATGCCAACCACAAAAAAAAGAATTAATATTACAGTTGATGATGAACTTTATGACTCGATCGACAAAATTTCTAAAAAAGATAGTAAAAGTTTGACGTTCACTACTCTTAGACTTATTCAAAAAGCATTGGAGCTTGAAGAAGATATTTATTTTTCTAAAGAATCAGATAGACGGTTGTCAAATAAAAACGAAAAAAGAATTCCCCATTCTAAGGCTTGGAAAGACTAAATGTATCGAGTTGAATATTTTGAGAGGGTTGTAAAAGAAGACATTCCCCGCATTTCGATTTTTAATCGTAAACAAATTATGAAAGCCATTGAAACAAGACTGATGCATGATCCTATTTCCTTTGGAAAACCATTACAATTTTCTCTTAAGGGTTGTCGTAGAATTCGTGTTGGGGATTATCGGGTAATTTACAAAATAGAGTCAGATAATTTGGTTTTGATAGTTAAAATTGGTCATAGAAAAGATGTGTATGACGGATAAATATCTTCTTCAAGCTCCAATGCTTTTTGAATAAGTCTAAGAGTAGTGAACGTCAAACTTTTACTATCTTTTTTAGAAATTTTTACGACATTCGGTTGGTCATGGACTTATTATGCTTTTAGGGAAGATGAATGGGATGTGGCGGATCTTGAATTGTCTGGTGAAGATAAGGAAAGAACGGAAACGGAGTTATTTAATCTCATTAAAAAATATTTCAATTGATTTAACACTTCATCAAAAGAACTTAAATCCATATCCATCTCAGCAACTATATTCTCTTTCTGCTTTTTAAAACTTTTATCGTAAGCGGGGTCATAACGATATTCGATTAACGTTTTTACGATCGTAAAAAAATCATTTTTATTGGCTGCATCGAGCATGGCTAAAAAAACTTTCTTAGGTAAATATTTTTTTATTAAATTTAATTTTTCAGGAAAATCTTTCCAATCTTTTGCTTGCCACATCGTTGTGTATTCTTCGGTTAATTTTTTAATTCTTGCTTCGGGTGTGCGGTGGAATAAAATTTTAGGAGAGTTTTTTAAATTTTCTCGAAGTGCGAGAGGTAAAAATAATTTTCCTAGAAAATCTTCACTCTCAACTAGAATTCTTTTTTCATGTTTATAATCTAAATAATGCCAGCTAAGTTCATTTTCAAATTGTTCTTGCGTAGGTGGCGATTCCTTTTGAGCGAAACCACCAAAAGCAGAGCCTCGATGTTTTGCTATATGTTCAAAATCCAGCATCGGAATTTTTCCAGAACAAAATCTCAGAAATTCACTTTTACCTGATCCGGTTCTACCAATAAGGACAAGATAGGGATGTTGAGACATTATTTCTAATTCATGTAATAAAAGGTTTCTAAGTTTTTTGTATCCTCCTGGGAAAATGCTAATTTTAAATCCCATTGTTTTTAACCATTGACCAACAAATCCTGAACGCATTCCCCCACGCCAACAATAAATAATATTTTTTTTATGCTCACTATAAATATCTAAAAAAGAATTTAGAAACGCATCTGATTTTTTTGAAAAAATTTCAAGACCAAGTTGTGTAGCTTCAAGTCGTCCTTTTTCTTTATAGGTTTTCCCTACGTGATGGCGTTCCGCATTATCTAAGAGAGGTAAATTGAGAGCAGTAGGAACATGCCCCCTCATAAATTCTTTAGGACTTCTTAGGTCAATATATGTATAGTTTTTATCTATCATATTAATAACTATTATTAATTATATTTATCATAAAATAAATTATACTCTCTTAAATATAGGAGGGTTCAGTTTATGATAGATAGCAAAAGCAAGACAAGAAGAAACTTTTTTAGAACATCATTAGTATCGGGGGTTGGGGTAATATCATTACCAAAAATATTCGCTCGCACCGTCGAGGAATGTTTTTTAACCCCTGAGCAGCCAGAGGGGCCTTTTTATCCTGTTAGTGATCAAGCCGATGAAGATTGGGATTTGACTAAAGTGAAAGGAAAAACCGGGCAACCGATGGGCCAAAAAATTCATGTTCTAGGAAAAGTTATCGACGAAACATGCCAACCTGTCGAAGGTGCTCTCGTCGAAATTTGGCAAGCAGGGCATAACGGTCGATACAATCATCCTGGTGAACGCCAAAACCCAAATCCGCTTGATTCAAATTTTCAATACTTTGGTCACGCTCTA
>CAZFSQ010000171.1:0-5678 GCA_964521975.1 uncultured Oligoflexales bacterium
AAACATGGGTGGCGTTTGCATGATAGCAAAAGAAGATGGAGTTATTTGTTAAATAAATAAATGAATTAAATTATCCATCAACATTTTTTCATTTTCCTTATCTATTCCTATTGTAATTGCGGTGTCTTGAATTTCCAGCCATTGAAAATTAAGTTTTTTATTTAATTCATAAATTGAATTTTGTGTATCAAGAGATTGGCGAAAGCCACACCCTATAATACTTGCCATAACCATATGCTTTGCAATTTCTGCCGTTTCTATTTGATCGTTCTTAAATTGCGTTTGAATATATGCAGTGAGTTCCTCATTGAGTAATGTTGGTATATCCATCTGCCAACAATTTTTTTCTTGCTCGATCAAGATTTGATTTATATTGGGTGCATGACCGTGTTCCCAAAGCCAAGCAGAAATATTTTTTTGAATGGATGCATTTGAATTGTTTTTATTCCATTTAATTTGCACAATCGACATATCTTCTTTTTTTGCAAGGGTACTCATGACGGGGGATTCCATTTTTTTATTCTCCATATTCTCAGATGAAACAATTGTTCCTCGTGTTTCTAAATTGAACGAAGAGCGAATTTCTAATTGCACATTAAATTTAAGAGCGAGGTGTACTGCTCTGGGGTGAATAACTTTAGCTCCGCACCATGCTGCCTTGGATAAAATAGTGGTTGAGATATGATCTAATTTTTTGGGGGATTGGGTTAGTGATAATTTTGGATCAAAATTTAAAACCCCATCAACATCTTTATAAAGTTCACAAAGATCCGCTTGCAATGCCGCAGCAAGAGCAATCGCAGAGACATCCGATCCACCGCGTCCTAAAGTTGTAATTTCTTTTTTATCCACACTCATCCCTTGAAAACCGGCGACGATAGCAATTTTATTTTCAGTTAATATCTGTCTAATTCGATCTCCAAGAATTTTTTTGATAGTGGCATTGCCATGCACTGTATCTGTTAGAATTCCGCATTGTGATCCGGTGAGCGATTGTGACGGTATATCAAAATGATGGAGTGCCATGCTGAGAAGTGCCATGCTAGTTCTCTCTCCGACAGTTAATAGCATATCTAATTCACGGCGATCAGGGTTGGGATGAATTTCTTTGGCTAATTGAATGAGTTGGTCGGTATGTTTTCCCATCGCACTTACGACAACAATCAATTGTTGTCCATTGCGATAACAACTTGCAATATGCGACGCAACTTCTTTAATTCTTTGTGTAGTGGCGAGGGATGACCCGCCATATTTTTGTACGATGATCGACATGACAGTGGAATTTTACTACATATAATTCTAGTTTACATACAAATTTCATTGATAGCTTCTTGCCAAGGTAAGGCTAAAACTTTTCCAAATTGTTTTTTCATAGGATCGTTAGAGATTAATCGCAATTTACATTTTTTAAAATCTTTGGCAAACAGTTCAAGATTTCCAACGTAGTTTTCATTCACGCAATTGGTAGATTTTATTTCACATAAAAAAAATTCTTGATCAGGTTTTTCCACAATAAGGTCGATTTCTTGAGATTCAGAAACTCTTAAAAATGATAATTTAAACTGCTGATCACGATATGTTAAACAACGATGAATTTCATTAACAATAAAATTTTCAAAATATTGGCCATATTCAAAAGTTTTTTGATGGAAGGTATCATCAAGCCGACCCGCTAAAGTTCTCGCTACCCCATTATCAAAAAAATAAAATTTTTTAGATTTTTTTTGTTGTTTTCTAATGGATCGTTCAAAACTCGGTAAAAAAAATCCAAGTAATGTATCTTCGAGTATTTCAAAATATCGCATGATGGTTTTTGCGTCGGACAAAACATCACGAGCGATATTAGTATAAGAAATAATTTCAGATGTATGCTGTCCCACAATATCTAAAAACCTCCGAAAGGGGGGAAGATGCCTCACCACTTGTTCCGAAATAACTTCTTCAAGTAAATAGGTCTGAGCATAAGATTTTAAATATTTTTTCTTATCACCTATATCTTTTAAATTAATTGCTTCGGGTAACGACCCAAATTGTAATGTTTCATGTAAATTAAAATCGTTGCCCAATTCTTTATAAGTTAAAGGAAACAAATTATAAACAAATGCTCGTCCAGCTAGAAGATTAGCTCCGCCGCGTTTCAGTTTTCTGGCACTTGACCCTGTCAAAGCAAATTTAAATTTTTTCTTACTAATTTGCTGATGAACAATATCTAGCAATGAAGGAACTTTTTGAATTTCGTCGATCACAACCCATTTTTTTTTCTCAACTTCTGGCATGATTAATTTTAATAAATCTTCAGGGTAGGCAGATAAACGGTTAGCAAGTTCAAAATTTAATAGATCAAGAAAGAGGGCGTCTTCTTGTTTAAAAAAACTTCTTAGCAACTCCGTTTTACCAGTTCCTCTGGAGCCAAACAGAAAAAAAGAATGGTTTTTTGATAGGTTAAGAGTTCTTTGGTACATAAGCCAAATTTTACGTTGTTTTATGGCACGATGTCAATCTATGAATTAAGGATGAAATGACCGTGATGGCATTCCTTCGATGATTAAAAAATCAGGATTTTTGTTCTGAAACACACCTGAAAAATAAGAAGAAACTACAGATTTAGTCCAAGTTCCACCTGATCTATTCGTTAGATAGATCAAGTTATTTGGTTCGTTAACACTGTACCAACTTCTACATACAGCATGAAAGAATTGATCATAATCAATTGCCACTTGGCAGCCTGTACCGAAGTCTGGCTGGTAAATATCATGATAAATCGCATCTGGATCATCAGAATATCCATTGCGTGTAAAGCTAACTTGTTTAATAAAGTTTTCATTTAGATTTTTAGAAAAAATTTTGTCATAAACGAAGACAAGAATTTTATCGCCGTTATTATTAATAGCGATAGATAGATATAATGAGAGTGTTGCAAAACTATTTTTTTATGAAAAAGATCCCCAGGCGTTCGCTACGCTCACTGGGGATGACAAGGGTATGACAAGGGTTTCCTGTCATGCCCAACGACCGAAGGGAGTGCCTGGGCATCTTAAAACATAGTTTTGCAACACGCTCATAATGGATGTCCTGATTGAATTATATTATCGTAAATCTTTTCATGCACCCAAGAACCTGATTTGTTTGTGGAGTAATATGTGTCGTAATTGGATGAGCCATCATCGCAAGTATACGCCATATGAATTTTACTATTGTCATCAATGACGGTTGCAAAACCGTTGACAGGGTTATTAACAAAACTCGTGCAACCGGTGTTAGTAATCTCTGTATATGAATAACTAATATTTGTGTCTTCGACATAATGTCTAAATTTATTGGTGAGTAAATTGCTGTACCAATCCATGATTATCCAATTCATTTTATTTTGATTATCCGTAAGTAAACTATGATGAGTAAATAATTGAAATGAATAATCATCAGCGTATCCTATGTCTAAAATATGCTGTTGGAATGTATCGCCAGTAAGTAGATTTAATTTATCATCTTCAGTAACAATTGTTTTTAAATTATTCTGTGAATCAAATGCAAGAGATATAAAACTATAAATATAGGTTGTTGGAGCCGATGGAAATGCCGTCTCAACTGTTTTTATAATTTGCCACGAAGAGTCTTTTCTTAGGTGATAATACTTTCCGGTGTTATCAAGATAAACTAAATTGGGTTTATTATTTTGATCAAGTTCAAAAGAATATTCTGCTCGGTAGTTAGAACTATTCAGCTCTCCATAGGGTGCATATGAATTAGAAAGAGCCGTTGGCTGATGTTCCCAGACACCATCGACAGCCATCATATGGAAAATCTGTGTGGCATCAAAATAGGCTAAATGCAGAATTGGAATATTGGGTGGTGATGTTTTAGCATGACAAGTGATACCCGGAGAAATATTAGGCGTAGGATAAGAATTATTTTTTGAGCACAATCTCAGTGGATTCTTTACATCCTAAAAATAAAAACAGAATAAGCAATGATAATATGGATTTCAAGATGTCCTCCCCATTACAAGGCTATTCGGTTTTATCGGTTAAAACTTTAGATTTTCATTGAATATTCAAATAAAAATAACTATACTTGCTGGATATGTCCGATAAACAGCATAATAAGTGACGATAGTGGAACTTGAAAGAGTTTTAAATTTAAAAAATTTATTAGAAAAAAAATCTTTTTTTCTTTTTGGCCCCAGATCGACAGGAAAATCCTATTTAATTGAAAAACAACTTAATGACATTTCTTACATCATTGATTTATTAGATGAGAAAACTTATCTTAGATTTTCTCAAAATCCATCTTTTCTCATTGAAGTAGAACAAAGTATTGAGTTCTCAAAAATTATTGTTATTGATGAGATCCAGAAACTTCCTCATATTTTAGATCAGGTTCATTTACTCATTGAAAAGAAAAAAAGAAAGTTTTTATTAACTGGAAGTTCAGCAAGAAAAATAAAAACGGATTCTACAAATCTTTTAGCTGGGAGAGCTTGGGAAGCTAATTTATTTCCTCTCATTTTTAAAGAAATCCCCAATTTTAACTTAACTAAACATTTGCAATTTGGGGGGTTACCTCAAGTATATCTAGCACCTACTCCAGAAGATACTGAAGAAGAAATCTATGCGTATGTGAATACCTATCTTAAAGAAGAAATCCAAAGAGAGGCTCTGGTTAAAAAACTTCCTCCCTTTAGCAGGTTTTTAAAAGTGGCTGCATTATCTAATGGCCAATTGATTAATTATGCTAGCATCGCAAACGATTCCCAAATTTCACCATCTACTGTTCGTAATTTTTTTGAAATCTTAGCAGATACTCTCGTAGGGTTTTTAGTAGAACCTTGGATGGAATCCAAAAAAAGGAAGGCTATTCAAACGTCAAAATTTTATTTTTTTGATACAGGTGTAGCAAGGGTTTTGGCGGGGATTGAGCACTTAGAAATTCATTCTAACTTATACGGCGTTACCTTTGAAAATTGGATTGCGAATGAATTGCGGGCTTTTTTGTCATATAAACGCATAAAAAAACCGCTTTGTTTTTGGCGTTCTGTAAATGGTCAGGAAGTGGATTTTTTAATTGGAGATATCATTGCAGTTGAAGTTAAATCTTCTGCTAAAATTTCTAAGTCAGATTTAAAGGGATTAAAAGCATTAAAGGAAGAAAATATTTTTAAAAAATTCTATCTAATTTCTAATGATTCTATAGATAGAAAAATTGACGATATAGGATGTCTTCATTGGAAAACTTTTTTAAACCAGCTATGGGACAATAAAGTTTTGGATTAATAAATTTTTATTTTTTATTTCACTTCTTTGTCTCTAAAACGCACCTCAATGATAGATGCTTCTGGTGGCGGAGTTTTAAACTCAATCCATCCTTCCTCTTGATTGCTTTCGTAATCTAAAGTGAATTCTTTATTCACATGTACAACCAGAAAGGGTCGCTCTTTTGTCCATTTTGTTTTATCAATCTCAAAACGCGATTTGAAATCAAGTTTTTGAAAATATTTAATACTGATTTTAGATTTATCAGGTGGCATAGGTTTGAAAACTAATTCTCCTGATTCAATATTATATTGAAATTCTTCAGTAGATAATTTTTTTTCACCGACTAAAATTTCCAATGAGTCTGGATCAATATTTTTTTCTAAACTTACTTTTTCAAAGAGAGTGTCAGAGATTTCTGTATATTTA
>CAZFSQ010000172.1:0-5660 GCA_964521975.1 uncultured Oligoflexales bacterium
GTTTATGGGCAATAATTTTCTCAGGAGTAATCTCTTCATCATGTTCAAAGGTTGCGGCTTTGGTTGTGGGGGTGATGATAGGTTTTTTTAATTTTTGATAAGGAGATAAATTTTCGTCCAAACTGTTTCCGCAAAAATTTCTTTCACCTTTTTCGTAAGCTCGCATCATACTTCCTGCTAAATATCCTCTTACAATGACTTCGATTTTTATGGGTTTTAAATCTTGTCCATGAATGATTCTCGGATGTGGGCGATCAAGATAATAAGTAGGACCGATGGCTTTTGCTTTACTCATCCAAAATTCGGTGAGTTCGCTCAATACCAAACCCTTGAATGGAATGTGAGTAATCAAACGATCAAACGCGGTAAGTCGATCCGAGTGAACAAGCCAGATATCTTTATGATTAGAAATAATATCTCGCACTTTACCATGATAAATTTTCAGCGAAGGATTTTTTAAAAGTTCTTTTTCCTCTGAAGAAGAAATTCCCTGATAAGAAAATTCATTAAGTGTCGTAGGTGATGAAGATTCTTTTAGATTGCGATAAAAAGACGAGAGTTCTTTCATACTTTTTCTCCATAACGAAATTATTTTTTCGCTGAAGATAAAGTATCATTTCCCTTCGATCTTTCAATGTGAAATTCAACGCGGCGGTTAAGCTGTCGGTTCTTTTCATTTGTATTGGAATAAAGGGGACGTTTTTTACCATACCCATGAATAACAATTTTGTTTGCAGGAATATTATATTTTTCTACGAGGACATTTTTAATTTTTCTTGCACGTCGTTCACTTAATTTTTTATTGTATTGAGTGGAACCAATATCGCACGTATGTCCATCAATCGTTAATTTTTTGAGCTTAGGTGATTTTTCTAAAAACTTTACAAAGTCATGAAAAAATTCATTCTGATTTCCCACCATTTCATCCGAATTTAATTTGAAATGTAAATCATGAACAATGAAATCAGCATTTTTAATACTCATCTGTGCGAAGGGGTTTTTATCATTTGCGGAAACAGTTTTTGTGTTCGATTCTTCTAAAAATTTAGAAGGATTTTTTGGGGTGAATGAATCATCGAGAGTTACATCTAAAAAGTTTTCTTCAGGCAAATTAGTTGTAGGGATATTATACGATGGAATATTTTCTTCAATGGGAGCTGGAGAAGATTCAGGTAAAGGATTTTCCTCTGAAACTTTTTTTCCGATTTTCCAATTAAATCCACCGATAAACCGCCAATCAGGAGTGGCAGTTCCGTGAATTATTTCTGTGCTACTTGCTAAGTGAAATTCATAATCCTGGTAAGTATACCTATAACCCAAAAGCGATTCTATGTTGGATTCAAGTCGTTCGATATCATTCAAGGATATTCCCACGGGAGAACTTCCAAATACTTCAAAATATAGACGATGATTTTCAATAAAAGTGTATCCTACAGCTGCTGAACCAATCAATTGATTTTGATAAGGAGTGATTGGATAGGTCGAAATTTTTTCTCCTGGAGAGCGAATTCGCACTCCTTCATTGATAGCCAAAGAAAGATCACCAAAATAAAACTCTTGAATGAGTTCCAAATTATATGTCGGATAGGCGTTAATACCACTATAAGGATAATTTTCAATCTGAACAAAATTAATGGAAAAAGCTGTGCCCAAGGATAAAGATTCATTGTGCCAAAAAATCCATTTAGAAAAAATCTTTGCATCGGTGATTCCTGGTTTTTCAAAAAATCCATCCGGTCTTGTCTCATAAATGCTCTGGTCGATGAGAAAAGGAAGACTGAGTCCCAAGGATAAGTTATCTAAAATTCCGTAAGCGAAATGAAAAACGCCACTGGTTAAACCATCATTGAAATTGTCGCGAGACTGATTTGCATTATCAGCTTTAAAATAAGGTAATGAATTGATGGCATGATCCATAAATAATCCTAGATTGAATTGACCTTGAGAAAGATTTTTACCACTATGAACCGTCAGATAATCAAGTCCATCAGGTGTGGGATTAAAATTTTGTGAGTCTGTTCCTGTTACATTGGAAAAGACCATAGATGTCCAAAGAATTGACAACTGCAAAGTAATTAGTGTTTTAAATAATGTTTTCAAAAATATTTTTCCTAATAAAATTAGCACATGCGATTATCTCGCCCTTCTAACCTAAGTAAATAAAGCAAGATGAGTACCAAAATGATTTTGGTCTCGAAATTGCTTATTATCCTTGCTAGGTTTATTTATGATACTTTTTTGAAGGAGAAATTAATAATGATCAGTAAATTAAAGAAATTGAGTTTAACTGTTTTAGTTGTTGGATGTTCTAGTCAAAGTAAGGATTTATCCAGTTTAAATCATATTACCTATTCGCCAAAGACGAATAACGTGGCTCTTTTAGTGGGTGCTCCTTGTGCTCTACCAGAGAAAAAAGATGGGGATGGTGGTTTTTCTTCTGCTTCATTTTCAGCAAAAGATGTCAAAAAGAAAAAATCATGCAGTGCAACAGATGAAATGAGTATTTCTCAAAATTTCAATATGATGACGAGTGTAGCAAATATTTTTAAGTTTAATAAAATTTCTTATCTTACCGCGTCACTCGGATCTGGAATTGAAGTAAGGCATTTATTACGAACAACACAAGCTTTAGCTGAAGAAGTTGGTAAAGACGGAACATTCATGTGGTATTTTTCGGGTCACTCCTCTCCGACAAAATTTGGTTTATTAAGCGAGCGATTTAGAATTGGACAAATTTTAAATGCGATTAAACGTGGGGCCGGGACTAGAATAAAAAGACTCATTATAGTTTTAGATACATGTTACGCGGCAAGAGTAATTGATGGCAATGATCCTATTGATACGGATGATTCAGAGGATGTACCTGAAGATTTTAATACCAGCTTACGCAGTCTTGTCGAAAAGGAATTTGGGGAAAACAAGGTGGAGTTGATTGTTTCTGTCGCATCGCAAAAAACAAGTTACTCATATTTTGATAAGGGTGGCAGTGCTTATACAACAGCAATTAAAAACATTACAACTGATGTAATGCGACGTGGTGATGCCTCGATTTTAAGTTGGCTTCAAGGAATAACTAAGGAAACTATTCGTTTAACTACAAATCATGGGCTTTTTCAACACCCAGCTTTTTTAATTTCGTCTAAAAATGTTGCTAATCAAATGTTGCTAAGCGGTGGGGCAGAAAATCCAGGAGATGATGATGGTGATAATCCTCCTCCTAGCCGAGAGATTGATTTTAAATTTTTAAAAAATATTGGAGTTAATTCAGGTCTTAATGGATATTTTCTATATCCCGAAAATAATGGGAGAGGAATTTTGGCTGTGAAACTTGCAATGTCAAAATCTAATTGTCGTTTAACTCGCTATCCTAAAGCAGTCACCGTTTTCAAAAATCGTGACGATTATAAAAGTTATGATTTAATTGAATCTGATAATGGTGACATTGTTTATTACAACGCTAATGTAATGCCTGGTGAATATATAAGTTTGAAAAACATTAGTTCACAATCAAATTGCGAAATTCCTGTTTATATAGGGTATTAATTGGTAAAAAAAGTTAAAAATAATTCAGAGACGCTTACAAAAACATTTTTACTTCTCAAAAAAAAGTTAAATTTATTTAAAAAAAAATTGATTGTCAAAGAAGATAAAGAGAAAAGATATGAGTTGTATGGAAATAAAGAGTACGAAGTTACCTCTGAAAAAACGGGTAGAGTTACCAAAAAGAATAATGCCTATTTTGCAGGAATTATCTTATATAAAACGTATGTAGGTTTTTATTTTATGCCGCTTTATTATGAAGAAGAGTTGAATAAAGATTTATCGATAGAGTTAAAAAAAATATTAAAAGGAAAATGTTGTTTTCATTTTAACGATAAAGATCAGATTACTCTAACGTTTAAAAAATTATTGAGGAAGGGGTTTAGGATTTTTAAAACTAATGGATTAATTTGAAAAACTTTTAATATCGTATGTTTTATGAGATAATCAGAGTCTAATACAATGTATGGAAAACGACATATTAAAACAGCTTGAAGATTTAAAAAAAGAAAAATCCCCTATATATTTATCTTCCAATGGAACTACGATTACAGTTCAGTGCCTATTAAAAAAAATTGACCAAGATAAAATTACTATTAAAAATAATATCTCTTATGAACTCGTTAAAGATTTTTTTAATGGGGATTCTTATTCATTGCAGTGCGGTCTATTTAAATTCCATTCTAAAAAATTAGAATCCGATGGAAAAAATATTGTTTTCCCTATGACAGAATCAAATTTAATTTCTGATACAAGGGCTGTGAAACGCTTTACTTTTGGCATTAATGAAAAAATTCAGTCAGAAATTTTAAACCCCTTTGATTGTCAGACACGTCTTTATAAGTCGGTTCTCGATATGTCAGAATCGGGAATTTCAATTAAAACTCCCTTTGCCAGTAAAGTATTTCAACCGGGAATAAAATTACCTCAGATTCAAATTTTGATTAATCGACAACCCTATTCCACAGCAGCGGGTGAAGTTATTTACACGCGACAAATTTATACCTTACAGAAAAAAATTGAAGTTCAGGTGGGCATCAAATTTATAGGAAATCATCATGCATCCTAGCGGAATTAAAAAATGGAATAAAATTTTTGTGAATCGTTCTTTAAATATGATGAATATCAAAGCTGTGGGTTTTGATATGGATCATACGTTGGCAATCTATAAAAGAGATCAATTTGAGGCGTTGGCATTTCGTGAGACGCTAAAAAAATTTATTGAGTCAGGTTATCCTAGCGAACTAGAAAAATTAAAATTCGATCCTGATTTTGTACGGAGGGGACTGCTTGTCGATCGTGAGCGTGGAAATTTATTAAAAGTAGATGGACATAAATATGTGAAGATTGCTTATCATGGCCACCAACCTTTAAGCAAAGAAGAACGACGAGCATTATATAATAAAGAAGCGTTTCGAGCGGATGAGTATTTATCCGTCGATACATTTTTTGCTCTAAGCGAAGTGCAATTATTTGCCGAAATTGTCGAGTATATGATTCGACATCCCAAAAAAATTCAAAAAACTTTTGGTGAGGTGTATAAAGATTTAAGAAATTTTATTGATCTTTGCCACCGAGATGGTTCCATTAAAAATCATGTGCAAAAAGATCCTGAGTCCTATGTTGAAAAAGACAAACATTTAGGTGTAACACTTTTGCGTTTACTCGATGCAGGAAAAAGTTTGTTTCTTTTAACCAATTCTAATTGGGGTTATACCGACTTAATTATGAATACAATTTTAAGTAACAGTGTGGATAGTGATATCACGGATTGGCAAGATTATTTTGAGTATTTGATTGTGGGAGCAGGAAAACCAGAATTTTTTCGAGGACACCAATCTTTCTACGAAGTCATGACGGATTCTCACTTATTAAAACCGCTTGAAGGAAATATCGAGAAGAGAAAAGTTTATCATGGAGGTAACGTCAAATCGTTTCAGAAGATGACGGGTTTTTTGGGGGATGAAATTCTTTACATTGGGGATCATATCTATGGTGATATTATTCGCTCTAAAGGAGTAGTTAATTGGCGGACAATGTTAGTGGTGGGGGAGTTGGATTACGAATTGCAGTGCATTGAAAAGTATAGAACAGAACTTTCGGCCATTCACAAAAAGATG
>CAZFSQ010000173.1:0-5656 GCA_964521975.1 uncultured Oligoflexales bacterium
GGTAATTATATTCAAAATTTCGTTGATTAGTCAACTACAAGCATCAAGTTTTTGGATGAATAAACCCTAGCAAAACATCGTTAATTTATTAAATTTCCAATAAAAAAATTGCTAAACGCTTGAAGTGTTCATTTTTCACCAAAATCCCCTCAAGTTTTTGTCTTTTCATCCGAGTAGGGACATATGAGAGAAAAAGGAGTCACAAATTTTAACTTACTTTTTAAAAAAACAATTCTTTTGTTTTTAGTTTTTTTTATTTCATGCAGTGAATCTTCATCGGATAAAAAATCATCTGCTAAATCAACAGCAACTTCTACCAGCGATAACACAACTCAAGATGATAACTCCTCAACAACTGAAGAAACAACCCATGAAAATGTTGCTGAAGAAAAAAAATCGGAAGCTGTTGAGGTTTCTAATAAAGAACTTGGAATCAATGTCTCTGCTCCTGAAGGATTAGTGAATCAAGAGATTGCTCCTAGCATCAAAATTGAAGCCCTAAGAAAAACATTTGATGAAGGTTTGCCGGGAGATGCAATTTTAGTGGGAAAAGGTGCAACTATCCAAGTTGAAGACCCAGAAAAAGAAACAGCAGTCGATGGAAAATATTTTGCCGATAATTACGATGTGAGAATGCAAATTGATTCGAGTGTTTTAACAGAGAACGTTGCATTTGCTGTAAGAACTATTTCTGAGAGTGGGGAAGAAATCACACAGATCGTTACACAAGGAAGATTACAAATTCATGAAAATAGTGAAACGGGAACAAGTGAATTAACTTTTAAAGCTGGTGGATCGACCGTCGATATTCAACCCGTGGATTTAAAAAGTTTGAAATTAACGAGTGAAGAAATTTATGTTCCGCTACCAAAAAATCCACAACAAGTAAGTTGCGAAGCCGATTCCCCCTTCACAGGAAAAATATCTTGGGGATTACCCGGCGGAGCAATTGCAGGATATAAAATTATGCAAAGTACCAGCGAACAAGATGCTCTTAATAATGTGGGATGTGAAAATGGAACTCAATTGAGTGATCTTACAGGATCAGCCCATGAATATGCGTTAACTAATTTATCAGCAGACACAAATTATTATTTTAGAATTTGTGCCTATAATGCTCGCTTCCCGGTGGACAATTCTCCTGGAGTTGTGTGCTCGATTAAAACTCAAGAACCGGAATTTCCGACGTTGCAGATTGCCTATACCACTTTAAATAATACGATCCGCTATGGCACTAAATCGGATGGCGACTGGAGTTTAGAAACGGTATCAAATACTGCCAATAGTAAACCTGTTTTTGAAACAGATCACAATAACAATCCTTATTTAGTTTTTATTCAAAACTTATCTGATGGTTCACCACTTGTTGTTGCCAATAAAACCGGCGAAGAGTTTGTTTTAACCGATATCAATAACACGGTAGCACCTGATTTGACGATTTATGATCAGCATTGGGAAAGTCTCGCCCCCTATAAATTAATTCTTGATACAAATTTAAATTTAGAATTATTTTTTGAAAAAAATACGACCTCTGTTACTTCGTTAGCAGCTGTTGACAGTTATGTTGCAACATTTTCAAATTCAACATGGTCGGCGGGTAGTTTTTTTAAACAACAAGTTATGGCCTGGGGAGGGGGTTTTGATTATAGTGCATTGGGTAATTTAACTGAATTTACCATTGATAAAAATAATGATTTATATTTGTATAATTATGGTCAAGCCAAACTTTATTTAAAAAATGCTACCGGTTGGCAAGAACCGACAACATTTAGTGCGAATAATGTATGCCAAGAACCTTTTGGAAATTTTATAATTAATTCTGATTATGATGGTAATTTGCATGGAGCTTTTACTTGCACATCATTAAATGGAAATTGTGGTTTGTACACTTTCACGGGTAGTGATCCATCTGCAAATCCAATTTTAATTGATACGCTATATACAAGCACATCATGTCCAAGTTTTTTTGGTTACGCTAGTTCGTGGGGGCAGATGAATGATAAAAACACAAAATTAAAAATAAATTTCGATAAAGAGAATCATGTTTATATTCTTTATGATGTTTATAAATTAATGGAAACAGTAGAGGGAAATTCTGCTTATTACCCGGTTGAATTAAAAATGGCAGATAATACAAGTGGTCAGTTTATGAGTAAACAAATTATTTCTAAGCCGTCTACTGTTGAAATGACAACTTTTGCACAATGGCCAGAATCAGAAACTGCCACATGGACCACAATCAATAACTTTGATTTCGCATTAGATAAAAATGGTAAGTATCACATTTTATATAATGAGCATGAATGTGTTTATGATTGTGGAAATTCAAGTAACGGTTATGCCGCAGAACATAATTGTCAATTAAATTACCTAACAAATTTAACATCTGAAATTGAGACAATAGATGCTGTGAATGGGCAAGATCTCTACGGCTCTGGTTCGTCAGGTTGCACCCCCTACGGCATCAAAGTCAACGACATGAAATTTAACAGTGTGAGGTATCCACAATGAAAAATGTTATTTTGAATTTAAACATCGTGTTATTGATCGTTTCTTGTACAGGCACGGCAACTAAATCCACTCGTACTGGATATAATGGAGCAACCGCTCAAAATGCCGAAAAATTAAAAACAGAAAGCTCGGTTTCTAAAATTGAAAAAAATGATCTTGAAACATCCAAAGAAAATGTGGATGTTGGTGAAAAATCGGAATCGGTAGAAATTATCAATAAAGAATTAGGAATTTCTATTCATGCTCCTGTGGGATTAGTCACGCAAGCTATTTCTCCTAATATAAAAATTAACTCCTTACGTAAATCATTTGATAGCACCTACCTGGTAAAGCAGTTCTACTCGGAACAGGTGCGACGATCTCCGTCGAAAATCCTGATGATAGTAATAAAATTGATTCTAAGTTTTTTGCAAATAATTATGATGTGAAATTAACTATGCCGAACGAAAGTTTGAGTAACTCTGTGGCTTTCGCTGTTCGCTCGGTTGATGATGCAGGAAACGAAACCACACAAATTGTGACTCGTGGAGATTTGCAAGTGCATCGTCTTGAAGGTGAACCAACGACGTTGCTCACATTTAAAACCAGTGGACACACGGTTGATATCCAACCCGTCGATCTTAAAGAATTGAATTTAACGGATTCTGAAATTTATATTCCTCTACCACAAAATCCAAAACAAGTAGAGTGTACAGCGGATTCTCCTAAGAGTGCCGTGATCAATTGGGGATTACCGGGAGGTTCGGAATCTGCTTTCAAAATTATTCACGACACTAAAGAAGATGATGTGAAGAATGATATTGGTTGTAGCAGTTCAACAAATGTTCCAGAATTATCAGGAAACGTGAAATCATATTCACTCAGTAATTTGCAACCAAAGACAAATTATTTTGTACGCATCTGTTCAAAAAATAATAGCACCCCAAGCAAAACTTCTCCTGGAGTATTTTGTTATTTTAGAACACCCTCACTCGATACCCCCACATTACAATTGGTTTATACCACCAATAGCAACTCTGCATTTTATGCTAAAAAATCACAAGACGATTGGACTGCTGAAAAAATTGCCTCGAATTTACAATCCAATATCTTTTTTGAAATGGATAAAAGAGACAATCCATTTATTATTTTAGCTAACGCCGGGAAAAAATATTATCTGCAAAAAGAAAGCGGAGTTTTTGTAACTAAAATTATTCCCGATACAATTTCTTCGGCAGCTATGAGCAGCCTTGGAAATGTATTGATTGACATAGAATTAAAACCGTTAGTTTTGATGAGTTTTGCGACGGGATATTCCTTAGCAAGTTTAACGAGTGGTGCATGGAGTAAGAATGATTATAACATTGGAAGTAATACTTCTATTTTTACGAAAAATTCTTCTGCCATAGATAAGCTCGATAATTACTATGTTGCGAGTGACTCACAGATGTTTACTCGTGATGGTGATGGCAACTGGACCTCGCAAAATCATTCTGTTGGGGTCAAGTGCCAAACAACGCCAACAGGGGTTTTCTTGGCATCCGATTTTAGCGGTGAAATTCATGGAGCCTATTTATGTCGAGCGGTGAGTGGTGATTGTAATTTATATTACTTTTCTGGAACCGATTTGTCCTCTGCTACTAAGATTGATGTCATGCTAAAAAATTCTGTCTGTAGTGCGAATAAAGTTGCCTTGAGTTTTGACAAAGATGATGTGGCAAATATTTTATATTCAATGCAAGGAACAACATCGAGCTTTCAAAGTATAAAATTGGCGACCAATAAATCCGGCACTTTTAAAAGTGAGGAAATTTACACATCAGAAGCAACGGGGATTATCAAAGAAATTGAGTTGGCATTAGATGCCAAAGGAACAGCTCATGTGGCTTTTGGTGAGGATTTAGTCAATCGAGAAAGTAACAGCTGTGAATGTAATGTTAATTATCTTTACTATAAAGATGCTCAGAATAAGGAAGTCTCCGCTGTGGCTGGTCATAAATACTCAAGCTGCGACAGTTATACTTATGAACCTTATGCTTGTTACACGGCTGGTTTGAAAATTAATGAAATGAAGTCCAATAGTGCGAGATAAGCATCAATCACTGACACGATACTATTATTCCAAAATGTTGATTTTCATGAAATTCAACATATGATATGCTGAATTTATGTATAAAAGAATTTTAAATTTAAATAAACTTTTGGAGGGTAAATCCTATTTTTTATTTGGTCCAAGAGCGACAGGGAAATCAACACTCATTGCAAACGATTTAAAAAATGCAAAAATTTATAATCTATTACTAACTGAAACTTTCCAGAAATTATTAAAACGTCCAGCCCTCATTCGCGAAGAAATTCAAGATCCAAAAAAAATTATTGTTATAGATGAAATTCAAAAATTACCGCAACTTCTTGACGAGGTACATCAATTAATTTTTGAAAAAAAGATTACATTTTTACTGACAGGAAGTAGTGCTCGAAAATTGAAACATGGAGGAGCAAATTTACTAGCAGGCCGTGCTCGACAGGCAAATTTGTTTCCGCTTTGTTCGCAGGAGATTCCAAATTTTAATTTAGAAAAATATCTAAATCATGGAGGATTACCTGAAATTTATGATAGTCGTGAACCCTATGAAGATTTGGAAAGTTACGTTGGGCAGTATTTAAAAGAAGAAATTAAAGCGGAAGCCCTAACTCGCAACATCCAAGCGTTTTCTGAGTTCTTAGATTTATTAGCATTGTCTAATGGGGAAGAGTTGAATTATGAAACTCTGGCATCTGACTGCCAAGTGTCTACTTCAACAATAAAGAACTATATCGAAATTTTAGATGATACGTTGATCGGTTTTAAGTTAACAGCCTATACAAAAACCAAAAAGCGTAAAGCTATTACTCGATCTAAATATTTTTTATTCGACATTGGCGTTAATAATTTTTTGACGAAGAAAAAAAATATTTTACCTGGCAGTACCGAATTTGGAAAAACATTTGAACATTTTATTGCTTTAGAAATTAGAGCCTATTTAAATTATTTTAGAGTCAAAGAAGATTTTTGTTATTGGAGATCCTTGTCACAATTTGAAGTGGATTTTGTTTGCGGAAATAAAGTTGCCATTGAAGTAAAATCAACAAAATTAGTTCAAGATAAACATTTAAAAGGTTTGCG
>CAZFSQ010000174.1:0-5579 GCA_964521975.1 uncultured Oligoflexales bacterium
AAGATCAAGAAACTGCACTTGAAAAATCGCAAAGCTCTCGCGGGTTATTGACTGTTCATTATAATGAAACGGATCTTTATGGTTATGTCGCAGAAAATCAAAATATGGTTCAAGCATTTTCCGAAGGCAAAGATGCTTTTTTAAATTGGGAATTCGGAGCATCTGTAACAGAACTTGTCATGGCTGCTTATTACGCAGGTGAACAGAAAAAAACTGTTACATGGAATAAAGAATTATTACAGACACTCATAAATTTTCAACCGATGGTACAAAAGGGATTAGGAAGAGAAGTTTTTTATTTTTAAATTCTTTAATTCGCTATTTTTACAAAATTCTCATCTGACTCATCTTTAGAAGTTTTTCCTCTGATAATTTGTAAAACAGAACGAGCTTTTAAAGAGACAATTTTATTTTTTCTTACTTTTGTATCGTTCAAAACCTTTACCAAGATTTTTTCTGCTTCGCTATTATCGTCTAGGTCTTTATTGTATTTTGTAAGAGCGAGATGATACATCGCTTCACCATGAAATTCTTCAAGTTCTAAGACTTCTTCAAAAGATTTCTCTGCCAATTTTTTATTTCCTAAGCGACGAGCCGCAATCCCCTGCCCCAAAAATCCTTCTAAGCATTTACGATTTCTTTCTGTCATCTGTTTAAATGTTCCTTGTGCCGCTGCGGCATTCCCTGTTTCTAAATGTAGAAAACTTAAATTCATCAATGCTCCGATTTCTTCACTACTTAAATCTTTAGCTTTCTCCAAATATGAAATTGCTTGAGAATAATCATTGCGATCACTTAAAATTTGAAACATTTCTTTAAGACCACGAATATTTTGTGTCATAGAATTTTCACCAAAAGATTTTTCTGCAATGTCTGTATAGTAAACAGCTAAATCCCAATTAAGTTGCATCGCAAGGGATAAACTAAGCCCCATCAAAGCAGGTTTACTTCCCGGCTTCGCTGATAAAATCGTGCGAGCTAATTTTTCAGCTTCTTCAAAATGTTTTGTTGCTATGAGAGACATAAGCAATGCATCTTGTGAAGATTTTTTGTCAGAGCGAATTGCATACCAATCTATATCAGTAGAAACAGCAGTATGAATTTCACCTTTAGGTTGCATGAGCACTTTCCAATCACTCGGTAAATCTTTAATCATCCCAATAGCTGATGAACCCCATTCAATATAACTATTCCCTGGACGAGTGGTAATTTCTGAAAAATTCCAATCCGACATGTTCTGCCAAAGAATAGTGGATGTCGTATCAGGATTTGCTGAACCCTGAGTCACACCAGCTACAGCAGCCTTATCAAACTGAAGACGATCGCTGTCGAGCGATTGAATATATTGCTTCTTTGATGCCGTAAAACCATCCACCGTTTCTTTATCGAGAGACGTAGGAATTGTAATTTGATCTAAAATATCTTTCATATCTTCACTCGAACGAGCCAATTCATGCATCGCCAAGGAACAATAAGATGTATTTTGATATTCACAGACTCTCGTGAATTTACCTTTAGCACTTTCATATTTTTTCATTTCAGAATTTAAAACTAACCCAGGATTACGTAACGATAAATTGTAAATACTGCGATCATAAGTAGAATTTTGTAACTTCGCCTGCTCGTATCGCAATTTCGCAATTAACTCTTGATCACGTTCACTGGCAATTCCTAAAGCTAAAACTTTTCTTTCAAAAATCTGTAACTCGGCATATTTTTTATTCGCGTAGGCTTTATCAGATAAGACTTCATAAGCCATTATTTTGAGATCATGTGAGCTACTTCTATCATTGACGAGTTTTTGAGCCGTGATGCTCGCTCGCTCTAAACTAGAATATCTTTTTTCAAGATAAAGAACTTTTTCCCATGTTGCCATTTTTTCAGCCAGCGAAATATTTTTCGACTGAGCATGAGTTTTTAGAATAGAAATACCTTGACCATAACGTCCTCTTCCCAAATAAAGTGCTGCTAATTTCAAACGCACTTTAGATGATTCAATATCTTTAGAAAATTTGTCGTTAAATTTTTCCATAAAATATAAATTATTCTCTTCGTATGCCATAGGCTCTGACCACTTTGATCCAAGAATGAGCGACTCTCTAAAAAAAGAACCCTTGGGATAAACTTGTATGTAAGCAATCAAAGTTTTAATCGCTTCGACATGTTGTTTATGCTGGTGATAAGCCTTCGCAAGAACCATCAACCCCTCACCATGCGTTTTTTCGCTGCGATACTCACGCGTATATTCTTCTAATCTTTGAATCGAACGTTCATAATTTGCTTCTTCAAAATTCTTTTTACCCCCTTGAAACAAGGATCGTGCTAGGTATTGACGCGGGTTCAGAGATTTTTTAGCATGAACGGGTTTCAGGTTTGTCTTCAAACATAGACGAGAAAGTTTTTCGAGCTGATCCCACTGCGATGATCGACTATATAATTCTAATAGATACCCTGCGGCCGATTGAGCATTTTCTCCTCGTGGCGAATCTGCTAAAGCATTTTCCCACAATTCGATCGCTCCCCCTAAATCACCCAGCTGAATTTTGATGAGACCGATATGAGCAAGAGAATTCCAGTCTGTTTGCTTTCCTTTAGCCTCTTGAATTTTTTCATAGGTGTCTAACAAAATATTGCCATCTTGCTTAACTGTAATTATAGGAGAATTATTCCAAGGAGGGGTCATACTCCATCGTGTAATTTGCGTTTGAATTCGTGCAATATTTTGCAAATAGACTAATTTATTTTTTGCATCTAAATTAAGAGCTAGATCAAAATAAATATCACGTGATGATTTCAATAAATTATTTTTTTCATAAATTTTCGCAAGTTTTAAATTGAAACTAATTTTTGCTTGCGGATGATCCACCGTTTCATGAAAATTCTCATGAACATTTGCAAGAGTTTGAATACGACCTTGCGATAAACTTTTCGCTCGCAATGCTTCATCTGAATTTAAGTCAATAAATTTGTAATACTGATTTTGGATAGCTAGTTTAAATTGTGTAGCTTGATTTTGCTGAACAAGAGCCTGCCATTTTTTATCGCTAGCAATTAAATCGCCCGATTTCCAATCATCAATCGCCATTCTCTCAATAAGAGCGGATTGAATGTTTTCATCTTGAATAGATTTAATTGAAACAGGTGCTTTTTTCCAGACGATGTTTTTTCCTGATGCATTTTTCCATAATGTCAAAATAGTTAATTGGAGGTTTAATCTTTCTTTATCATTCAACTTGATCGAATTTAATAACTGATTTGCTGAGCTTAAATGTTTTTCAAATCCAGATTTTTTTTGTGCTGCAATAAAAATTTGTGTTTGTAATTTGGTAATTTTAGGCAAACTTTGTGCCGCTACTTCCAAAGCATTTCCCTCATTTTTTTGATGATAAGCGATAAGCCAACGAGCACGATTTTTAAGAGATGAAGAGAAACTTTCCACATCTTGTTTTAATAGAGAAATAGATTTATTTTTTTCGCCATTTAAATAAGTAAAAACATCTCGATGATATTTTGCCCAAGCAATAACACTTTTTGATTTTGTCGATTGAATTAATTGATTGGACCATGCAACAATTTTTTGGCGAAGAGAAAGCATTTCTGCGGGTGATGCTAATGCCATTCCTTCCACACGTCCTAGATTAACATTCGATAAAAAATAATAAGAAGTGATCACTTCTTGTAACATTTCTTTAGCAAGCTCTTCACGCCTTGAACCTTTAGTTGTAGACATAGACTGTGAAATGTCTCTCAAATGAATTTTACTTTGCTCAAATGAACTCACATCCTGTGGCGTCTGCTCATTAAGAACGGGATCTCGCAAAGATTCTTCAACATATAAGTTGAGATCCATTCGTGATGGTAAGGGTAACTGTGGCTGGGTAAAAGTTTGCGATAAAGAAAGATTGGATGTAAGGAAAGTAATCGCCCATAAAATAAAAGATGTCATTCGACTCAACATAAATACTCCGCTCCATATCAACCGTTAGAAATACAATAACAACACACACCGAGGATCAAGATAGACCCATCGTTCTGGTTATCCATGTGCAATTTTTATTCTCAATTTACGTCGCGTTAATTATTGAATAAGATAGGCTTTTATTTTTTAGTATAAAATAATATGTTAAAAATATAGGGAATGTGTCAAAGTTTTAGACACGAGACAAACAAATGCCAAGAAATTTATTATCCGAACTAACACTAAAAAAAACATCATCTCAACCTTCGAGTCATGCTTTAACCTGTGCATTAAAACCAAATTCAAAGTGCTGCCAAGGACATGGATTTATTAATGCTACGGAAGGTCCATTTGCTAAATTAAAATTATGCGATTGCATCAAAAACTGTACTCTGTGTTTGGGTTCAGCTAAAAAACCAGGAAGTAATAACTCACTTATTTCATGCAATCCTGTTTCACCAACTAACGTTATCAACTTATTTAATGATGCTCAAATTCCCGCTCGTTATAGCGATGTCAATTTGAAAACATTTGCTAATCGTACAGGTAATACCGAAAAAATTATTTCGCAAGTTGAACATTGGTTAAAAGAGTATAGAACCTCTAAGAGCAAAGGTTTTATTATTAGCGGTAGCGTAGGACTTGGGAAAACATTTATTCTCACCTCTATCGCAAAAGAACTCATTTTTAAAGGTATTAAAACACGCTTCATTGATTTTTTTCAATTGCTTGGACAGTTGCGTGCAGCTTATGGTCGCGAGGAATCTGATCTTCAAATTCTCACTCCACTCATTTCTGCGGATGTTCTCGTCATTGATGAATTGGGCAAGGGTCGCAATACTGATTGGGAGTTGACGGTTTTAGATCAACTCGTCATGGGACGATACAATCAAAACAAAGCCATCATCGCATCCACCAATTGTATTTTACGAACAAAAAAAGATTCGATGCAACTTTCCTATAACGTCGATTTGGAACGTGATCTTAATCAGAGTAAACAAACATTCGATCCTGACTATACAGAATCTCTTGAAGCTCGTGTCGGTCCAAGAATTTTTTCCAGACTACAAGAAATGTGTCTTTTTTGGGAAATGACCGGTGAAAACTATCGCAAACGAAAACAATATTAATTGCCTTGATTGTAAATTGAGTTCTTTGAACGAAGTTCAATTTAGAACATCCACAGAAATTTTACCAGGCATTCAAATTACGCAAGATCAATTTGCTTTGAATCAAAAATTTTTTAGCTGCTGCCAAGCTTCTGGGACACAGTATATTCAAAACATCAACACACAAAAAATTTGTCAATTAAATACTCGATGGCAACGAATTGCTCACCTGATGGACTCATGGAATCTACCCTATCAGGAAAAATTTGAGTTATTAGAAGAGGGACTTATTTTAGCACATCAACAATTTTTACATTCAAAAATTAGTACGCAGTTAAAAGCAAAATTTCCTCGTGGCATTTCTTTTATCTCCAAACCCAATGATAAAAAATATGAAGGACTCATTTATCTTTTAGCTTTGCAGCTAACTTGGTATTTCAACCTTGTGGTTGAAATTATTTCATGTGCTCCATCAGGAGGTAAATCAAAAAAAATAAATTTCAAATATGATT
>CAZFSQ010000175.1:0-5549 GCA_964521975.1 uncultured Oligoflexales bacterium
GACAATCGGGATCTCCCGATGCAAAATGAATAAATGAAATTCCTACTGGTGGATAGCCATGAGGAATCATCACAAGGTTGAGA
Organism: uncultured Oligoflexales bacterium; assembly: GCA_964521975.1. Taxonomy (GTDB): domain Bacteria; phylum Bdellovibrionota_B; class Oligoflexia; order Oligoflexales; family CAZFSQ01; genus CAZFSQ01. Next base: position 84 of record CAZFSQ010000175.1, read on the forward strand.
GGAAGATTAATGGAGAAAAGTGGCTGGGATTTAAAAGAAATCATTTCAATTTTATAAACAATGTAGCGATATAATTTTTCTTGGTAGGGGTTGTCTTTTTCTTCGGATAATCCACGATTGATCATCACGTAAAAAAAATCACCTTGTGAGGTAAAGGCACCTTTCGCTCCTGGAGGATTGGTCCAAAAAGAAAAGCAATTTTCTCTCACACTGACGGGTTCAGGTAAGATGGAATTAGTCTTTGGTAATATTTCTTCCTTACCTCGCGGCAATTCTGAAGATAAAATTTTTTGAGTAGTAAGCGATATAATTAAAAATCTAAAAAGGTAATTCATTTTCTTCCACTTCTTTCAAAATACGGCATAACTCCGTTGGGCGTTTTTTTTCAACTTCTTCTTGTGTGCGATAGGCTGGAAAAAGAATTTCTCCACTACAAGGAAACTTTATTTCATTACCTTCATGGTGAGCAAATAAGTCTCCTTTTGATACTTGAGAAAAATTGATGAATCCATCTTTAATTTTTACGTACCCATCTTGAGGGTATTTCATTACATGAGCAAAAGTATAATTTTTTCCGCGAGTATTTTTTTCAGGTAAAAAATCAGACATGCTTTTTCCTGAAGCTATTTGGCTGACAACATGAATGGCTTGTAAACAGGTTAGTACAGCCGTCATCATTTGTCTTGGTTCAAACCCATTTTGTCCAGTTTCAAGCGTAATCCCAATTCCCCCTTGCCGAATAACATATTCATCCGTACAGCGACCATCAGTAGAAAAGGGATCACCCCAATGCGTAACGATTGTGGTTGTGGGCGAGATCGTTCGTGCAAATTCCCACCCGCGTTTTTCAAATGGAAAAATAAAAAATGGTTCGTGGCTTGGAAGATTGGTTTGGTGAAAATCAATATAGAAGCTGGTGGATTTAAGAAAGGGTTCGATAATATCAGCTCGTTTTTCCTCTAGGAGTTGATTTTCTGCTCGATCAAAACTGCGATTGAGATCACGCTCTTTAAAACGCACATTGGCTAAAGCAGCCTCAGGATTACCAATTATAAAACGCAAATTGATGGGGCTCGGTGTTTTTAGACGAAGAATGGAATCGAGAACCATATTTAATGCAGCAAGGCCCATTACTTCGTTGCCATGAGTAATGACCATAAGAGTTAAGTGGGTATCGTGGTTCTTGTTGAGTAGAGGAAGAATTTTACTTTTGGGAGATAAAGAAAAAATAAAAGGAGCATCTTCTGTAAAATAGTATTCGCCATGAGATTTAGAACTAGCAAGGGATGCAAGTTTTTTTAGTTCTTCAGAAACTGAATATTGAAGGGGCATGACAAGCTTTTCATTTTCAATTTTTATAAAGACACATTATAATTAATATTAACATGAGAATAATTTTACTAGCACTTCTTTTTCCTTGGATCTTAAGTTGTGACCCTGACCGCAAACGTCAGTGTGAGTGGTATCTTATTCCTGAGCCTGATTATCGTCATAAAGTTGAAGATGGTTTTATTCCTGTCTGTGCAAGAAATTTACAGAATAATAAACAAGATTGTAAGTTACAAACTACTTTAGAATATGCAAAAAAAATGTATGAAAAAAAGTTTCGCTATATTGATCTGAAGGTCAAAAACACTACTTTTCCAAGAACGATTGATTCCATTAGGACATGTGATTGATGAATTTTTTTTATTTAATTGTTTTTTTATTTTCCTGTGCGATGCGAACCCAAGCGGAAGATTCAAAAAATAAAACTGTTGAACAGAGAACATGGCCTTGTTCAGAACCCCTCAATGAAGAAATTAAAAAATTTGCATTGCAGAAGGTGTCCATTCAAAATGATTTTTTCGTTCTGACTTCATCAGGTGGATTTATCGGTACAGGAGTTGGTCAATGGGTATTAAATTATGAAGAGGGAATTTTATATTTTTGGCGTGAAGGAAAAAGCCCGAAAAAAAACTCTCCTGAAGAATTGAAATTAAAACACGATCAATTAAAAAGTTTGTTAGAAAAATCACAGAAATGGGATCAATTAAAAGATATAGCATCTGAGGGAGCAGACACTTTTTCTTTTCAGTATATTCATTGGAGTTCAACAAAAAAAATCGAAAAATGTTTAACGATGATTCACCCTGATGGCGTTGAAAAAGAAAAGGCCAAACCCTATCATGAGTTGATTGCTAGATTTCAAGCGTTTACTAAAAAATAAAATATGTTCGATAATAAACATGTAAGACATTGTAAAATTGTAGCCACGATTGGTCCCGCTTCCTCGAATGAAAAAATTTTGTCGGGGCTTATTGATGCTGGGATGAATATTGCTCGTTTAAATTTTTCACATGGTCAACACGAAACACATGTTAAAAATATCGAGATGATCAGGCGATTGGCTCGCGAAAAAAATAGGCAAGTCGCTATTCTGCAAGATTTGCAAGGACCCAAAATTCGTTGCGGTCAAATGCTAAATGGTGTTCTCGCGATTGAAAAAGACAAAACCTATCGCCTATCTTTTGGGGTGGACCAGACCACATCCGATGTGATTCCGATTGATTATCGAGAGTTGATTCAAGACGCCAAAGTTGGGCAAAGGGTTATGATGGACGATGGGCTTTTATCCTTCGTTATTAAAAACATTCAAGAAGATTATGTTGAGGTGTTGGCATTAACGGGCGGTCATCTTAAAAGCAGAAAAGGTGTCAATTTTCCTGGCACTAAATTATCTATTCCAGCTCTCACCGAAAAAGATCGCAAGGATTTACTTTTTGGAATTGCGAATCGCGTTGATTTTGTCGCGTTATCTTTTGTGCAATCGCCGGAAGATATTCGTCAGCTTCGTCGCATTATTGCTGCATTGGGAGCGGATACACCCATCGTTGCTAAAATAGAAATGCTTGCTGCGGTAGAGCAAATTGATGAAATTGCGGAAGTGACAGACGGACTCATGGTCGCTCGTGGTGATCTTGGGGTCGAGGCTTCTGTTGAAAATGTCCCATCATTTCAAAGGCGAATTATTGATGCAGCAACTCGTAAAGGTAAGCCGGTGATCATTGCCACCCAGATGTTGGAGTCGATGGTGGATAATCCACGACCAACGTTTGCGGAAGTGGCTGATGTGGCGAATGGAGTTTTGGATGGAGCTGATTGTGTAATGCTTTCAGCAGAGAGTGCTTCAGGAAAATACCCCATTGAGTGTGTTAAAAAAATGTCGGAGATTATTTCAGAAATTGAACAATGGACATTTCGTCGTCCTGTTCGATATATCGGAGATGAAAGTAAAACACAGTGGCAAGATCATGAAGCGATTGCGAGAGCTGCGTGTGAAGCTGCTGATGCCTTATCTGCACGAGCAATTATTTGTTTGACGCTTACTGGTTCGATTGCAAAAATTATTTCTGCATGGCGTCCTAATACTCCCATCATTGCGATCAGCCCACGTCAAGATATCATTCAACGGCTCATGATGGTTTGGGGAGTGTACGGTATTCCTAATCCTATTTTTTATGATACAGATACCTTATTACAAGATTTACCTCTTAAATTAAAAGAAATTGGACTCGTCAAAAAAGATGAAGTGATTGTGATCACAGCTGGGATTCCGATCAATCAGATGAAGGCGACCAATATGATTAAGATTAATCGAGTTCCATAATATAACTTTATTGCTTAGAAAAAACTCTCAATTCAAGATTAAACTTATCAAGTATTTTTAAAAGCGTAGAGATATTGACATTGCCGTTTTCTTGTTCGATTCTTCTTAATGCAGATATGCTTATCCCAATAAATTTAGCAAAATTATTTTGATCCATTCCTGAAATTTTTCTCAGTATTTTGACAGATGCTGAAATTTTTTCTCCTCGCTTACTAATATCAAGAAAAAAATCATGGCGGATTTTATTTCGAGTTTCTTTGTTTTTAAGAACGGGCATTTTTAGAATGTACTTTCGTTAAATAGTTTTTAATTTTTGATAAAGTATTTTCACGATCATCACTTGTTTTATCTATAATCTCTTTTGCAACTTTGGCTTCTTTTAATAAATGAACAATATTTTTTACGCCATGAAAAAATTTTTCTAAATTTTGGAGGATTATTTTTAGTGGGATAAGGTAATTTTTACTGACCCACTTCAAACGTTCATCTAATTCAAAATGTTCGTCCTGCCAGTGAGTTAGCTCAATAATAAAATCTCCCGTAAAAAATTTCATAGCAGTGACATCATAAATAGGTGACAGGCGGATCATATTCTTATGTTTTATAAATGATGTATTACGTCCATGATTGTCAGTATTGCTTAAAATTTGATTGATTAAATCTCGTTTAATATATTCCAAAATATCTTCTTTGGGAGACGTGGAATATTTCTGAATTAAATTTAAATTTTGTTCGTGAAATAATCTTGTACCGTAAATATGGATATCATGGGCACTGTAGAGACTTTCAAGTCCATAATATCGAAGCGATCCGATTTTTTCAATTTGTCGGTCAAAGCGAGAAATAAATAAAACATTCTCATGTGATTTAATTTCTTGGTAAGTCTGAATGGGTAATTTTCTTAGAACATCATAATATTTTTTTTCGGTTATTGAAATCAATTCTGAATTACTGCTGTCGGTAAATGGAAACTTGATGATAAAAGATTTTTTTGTTTTCTTATCGGGCAAAATTCCTTCCGCATGAAATTTTCCCAGCTGATCTTGTCTTAATAAAAATTTAGGTGATCCACCACCGACCCCGCTTGTGCCACCAATAGGAGCACCATGTTCTTCCATGTAGTCAACAAAATTTTTCTGATATTTAATAATTTCATTTAAAGAAAATCCAGGGTGTAAATAATTTTTTTGCAATTTATCAAATTCAAGCCAAGCTTCTTTAATGCGAATGTTGCCACAAGCTGAAAGTGGAACTTGCGATAGAATCTCAAAAAATTGATCCTCGCGAGCAATGTTATATTTACGTAAAAGTCGTCTAAGCTGCTCACCCTGTGGAATCATATCTAAAATAAATCCAGGGATGTGGCTTTGATAAATTTGAGCGGTGACAGGATAGCATATTGAGAGAGCATGAAAATCGTGCTGATTAAAATATTTAAAAACATAGTCGATATCATATTCAATCTGGATGTCATTACTATTTTTAAATGAAATAGTAGCGACATCTTGCCATGACTTTGAGGAGGTTTTAAGTTGGAGTGTTAGTTTGGACATATTTTTATAATATATTATTTTAAGCATAAGTCAACACTTGTGTTGCATGGCTAGCGTTTATTTTCTACAGTATATAGAGTTGCAAGCATTGCGCCTATAAAAAAAGCAAGGGCGATACCAACCCAAGCATAAGGTATACCCATATATAAAAAAATAGACCCTATAGTTAACGGACCAAAAGATTGACCAATATTACTAGCTGTTTGACTTAAACCAAAAATAAATCCTTTTTGACTTTTTAAACCTAAAAAAGATAACCCCGAG
>CAZFSQ010000176.1:0-5534 GCA_964521975.1 uncultured Oligoflexales bacterium
TATTTTGAAATAAATTTTTGATGGCATCTATATTAGGGCATTGAACAAGTTTTAATCTCTGTTCGCAATATCCTTGCTGTGTTTTATTATCGGGATTTGATCCTCGCACAAAAACAAATCCCTGCTGATTACAATTTTGTTTTTCTTGCTCGCGGAGAGCAGAGCTAAGTGTTGGATCATAATTGGTATTGGGGCCTGTTGTCGGTAACAGCGTTGACTGTGGGCAAGGGTTATAAGCTGTTTGAGTCGTGCTTACCAAAGGAGAAGCGACAGGTTGAATTTGTTGTTGTGTGTTTAATAATGGATCAACTAAATTCAAAATATTTTGCCCAGCTACTTGCTGAGGTTGGATACCACTTACCTGCGGAGTAAGAGTCGCTTGCGGTTGGGTAATAATTTGTTGGTTATTATATTGATAAGTTCCAGCACAAGGATCTGTGGTCGGCTGATAATTCAAAGGTGTAGGAGTGACATTGGCGGCAGGAGCAATGACTTGCTTTTTCCCATCAGAGCAATGAGAAAATAAAAACGATAAAAAAATGATTTTTAAAAAATGTTTCGTCATATTAGAGCTTATCGTCAAAAGAGGGTGGGAACTTTAGGTGTTTCTTTTATTTATTTAATTACAGCGTGTTATATAAAAAAATAACATTATAATTGTAAAAAAGATATGTATTATATATAATACAATTGTGTTATGGATATAAAAAGAAATTTAGAAAATGAACTTTTGTCGTGGAAGAGCAAACATGATCGAAAACCATTGATCCTTCGCGGAGCAAGGCAAATTGGCAAATCATATACCGTCAGAGAGTTTGGGAAAAAATATTTTGAAAATGTTTTTGAATTTAATTTTGAAAGAAATATAAAACTAAAAAAAATTTTTGAAGAAGATCTCAATCCTAAAAGAATTATTAATCAATTAGAATTTGAAATTGGGAAAAAAATTTCTCCTGAATTAGATCTGATTTTTTTTGATGAAATTGGAGAATGTTCTGAAGCCATCAAGGCTCTTCGATATTTTTATGAAGAAATGCCAAACTATCATATTTGTAGTGCGGGGAGTTTATTGGATTTTACCTTAAGTAAAATTTCAATTCCTGTGGGCCGTGTGCAACATTTGATGATGTTTCCAATTTCATTTGCTGAGTATTTAAATGCGAGGGAAAGAGCGGATCTTTTAGAACAGGTTCCTTATTTGCAATATCCATTAACAAAAAAAAGTTACAACAAAAGTGCTGGAGAATATATTTATAAATATCTTAAAGAATATTTTATTCTTGGGGGGATGCCTAAAGTTATTCTTAAATTTTTAGAAAATGAATCCTATATGGATGCAGTGGCAGAGCAGGATTTAATTATCGAAAATTTTAAAATGGATATCATGAAATATACGAAAGGCGATTTGCAAGTTTCAAATACCCAACAATTACTTGAAAATGTAATGAAACATATTGGAAAACAAATTACCTATACAACTCTTGTTCCTGAAGACTCTCATAAAAGAACAAAAAATTCGCTGGAATTGCTGGAAAGAGCAATGCTCATTCATCAAGTCCCAACGGTTAACCCCAACGGGTTGCCTCTTGGGGCGGAGGCCAGTCAAAAACATTTTAAAGTAATTTTTTTTGATATTGGCTTATTACAAAGGTGGAGTGGAGTTAATGTGAGGGACTATCTTCAGTCAAAAAATTTGTTGGATATTTATGAGGGAAAATTAGCGGAGCAATTTGTTGGTCAGCAACTTTTATCCTCTTCAGTGGAGGCCTCTGAGGGAAAAAAACTCTACTGCTGGATTCGCCCAGAAAAAAGTTCTAATGCAGAAATAGATTATGTGATCATTCGTAATGGAAAAATTTATCCTGTGGAAATTAAATCTGGGTCAGGAGGAAAATTAAAAAGCATGAAAATATTTTTAGAAACTTTTAAAAATTCTGAGGTAGGTATTTGTTTGCAAAATCGGATGGATCAAGATTTGGAAAAAAATATTTTTTATTCTCCTCTTTATTCAGTGATCTAAATTCTTAGGTGAATTTTCAAAAAATCTTCGAGATCATCCGAGGGGATTAAGTTATTTTTACATTTACTGCATTGGTGCTTTAAAATATTTTCCTGGGTAATGTCTTTAACATTGAGTGTTTGAGAGGTTTCTAATTTGCATTTTTTACAATAAAAATTTCCTAGAATAGATTGAATTTTTGCTGTGGAACGAAAACTTGGGACCATGTTGAGTTGAACAATTGTCGAGGAGTTACAATGAATATAAATAATTTTTCTGTTTTTTTCTAACTTTCTTAAAAATTCAATCCAAGAACGAACGCCCGAACTATTGATATGAGTAATATGGGAAAAATCTATGATACAAGTTTTTCCAATTTTATTGGAATCTATTTGTTCAAGTTGAATTGCCGAATCTTCATTCAAATTTCCATTTAATTTAAGTAGATCTTGAGCTGAAGAGTCTTTTTCTAAGGAGACGGAGAATTCTAATTTTTCCATAGAAAAATTATATCACCGATATTGAAAATTTATGAATATAAAAAACTTTCTCCGCGTGCAATGGCAGCAGGTTCTGCTTGCCAACTCCAAGCTTTTTCTAAATGTGAGTCTAACATTTTTTCTGAGGGGTCGAGGTCAGCTAACGTTCGAGCAACCCGTAAACAACGAAGCATCGAGCGATTGGAGGCTGTACTAGGGATCACGCGATCAATAAGTTTAGAAAAGTCTTTGACGTGATGTCCTGAAACTTGGACGAGCTGCTCGGCCGAAAGTTCTGAATTATAATTGACACCCAGTTTTTGATTTCTTGAAATGGAATATTCTAAACTTTGTGAAACCTTTTTTCGCATATCGTCCGTTCGAGAAATAATTTCACGATCAGAAAGAGCGATAAAAATTTCCCCTGCATTTTGTCTTGGTTCAGACACATTGATGTGCATATCAATACGGTCTAAGAGTGGCCCCGAAAGTCTTTGTCGATAGGCCAGTAACTTAGGTGTGGGGCAAGTGCATTCTTTTTTTGATGAGCCAAACCAGCCGCATGGACAATTGTTACAAGCTGCAATCAAAGTAATATTAGCTGACCAAATTAATTTTTTCTTGGCACGAGCCACTCGCACTTCTTTGGTTTCAAGAGGTTCTCGTAATGATTCAAGAAGGTCACGCCGAAACTCCGTTACTTCATCCAAGAATAGAACACCCCCATGAGCTAAGGATAATTCCCCAGGTTGCTCACTGCCACCGAGAATAGAATTGGCACTAGCTTGATGATGAGGAGCACGGTAAGGGGGACGACCTTCGATCAAAAATTGAGGGAGTTTTTCTAAGTAGGAGCTGTAAATTTTCATCGCTTCAATATGATCTTTTGAGGACATGGGTGGAAAAATGCTCGGCAATAGTTGAGCGAACATAGATTTTCCTGTTCCCGGTGCTCCGCGTAAAATAAGACTATGATGCCCAACAGCGACAGTAAGGGCAGAAAGATATAAATCTTCATTTAAAATCATGTCGTCATAATTGGGAGTAAGAGAGTTTAGATTTTTATTTTTAATTGGCTCACTCGGTTGATGGATGGGTGGATCAATATTTTTTGCATCGTTGAAGCACCAAACAAGTACATCCTTTAAATTTTTAAAACCAAGAATAGCTAAATTTTTATTTTTTAATAAAGAACTTTCTTTGAGTGCTAGCACTTCTTCAAGGTTTTCCTGTGAAATAATGACCCCTTTTAGTCCAGATGAAATGGCCGTAAGTGATAGAGCGATGATTCCTTTCACAGGACGAATTTCTCCATCAAGTCCTAACTCTCCAGCAAATAAATATTGAGATAAATCGGAACGATGACTTGAGTCTTGACGAATTAAGATCGCGAGTAAAACAGAGAGAGGTAAATCAAATTGCGACCCATCCTTTTTGAGTTCTCCAGGAGTTAGACTAATGATCAATCTTCTAGGTGGGATGTGATATCCAAGAGTTTCAAGAGCAGCCTTGGCTCGTTCCTTACCATCGCGACAGACTTCCGAGGTGTTGCCAATAATTTTCATATCGGCGAACCCTTTTAAAAAAGTTCCTTCAAGTCGAGTGAGAATTGTCGTTATTCCTTCACAGGAAGCAGAAAAGATGGTGGCCATTAAAAATTCTCCCCAATAAAAAATTAACTGAGATTTATTTTTTAATTGAGAAAAAATAATTAAACAAAGGACAGTGATGTCATGGAAATATTTTAATTACCAATTTCGGAGTGCCGAATTTTTCCGCCCTCATGACCAATCCAAGCCATGCAAAAGCTGGTGAATAAGCAAAGAAGTGCAACTAAAAACATACTCTTATTGGAGATAGTATTTGTTTTTTTGCTCTGAAAAAAAACAGCTAAAGATAAAAATCCGGTAATAAGCGATAGAATAATTCCTTTTTCCCCAGCCTCTTCATGTTGATGAACTTGTGATTCAGAAAGTTCAATAACCTCTTCTAAACCCTCCTCAGCAGGTTCCCCTGTAAAGTATGCTGGGATTGCAAATAAAGAAATTAAAAAAACCCCGATAAGAGAAATTTTTTTTAAATATAAATCATTTTTTAAAATAGAAAAGATAACTAAAGGAGTAATAAGAAAAAATCCAACAATAGGAAAATGATTAATAAGCAAGTGCAATTGTGGTCCGTTCATAAAAAAGTTCCTTTCCTTTTTGAATAACTAAGCAGTTCTAATTATAGTTGATTATAAAAGTGAAGCCAATTCTAAAAAATTTTCTGGAGTTAAATGCTCAGGTCTTAGGGTCGAAGATAAAGAAGTTTTTTCCCAAGGGATGGAAAAAACCGAGAGAGTATTTTTTAACATTTTTCTTCGTCCTTGAAAAGCGAGACGAGAAATTTTAAGTGCTTTATCTAAAAGTTTTTGGTCATGAAATTTTAATAAAGGTGAAAATGAAATAATTGCACTATCGACTTTAGGAATAGGAGAAAAGTTTTCTCTGGGGACAATAAATTCCAGCTGAGGTTTTGATTGCAGTTGGCAAAAAACACTGAAGCTTGAATAAGATTTTTTATTGGGTACTGAAGCAATTCTTTCAGCATATTCTTTTTGAGTCATAATTAAAGCAAAATCTAAATTTTTTATTTCAGAAAATATTTTTTCTACGATGGGTGTTGTAATGTGATAGGGAAGATTTCCCACGATGGCTTTTTTATGCAATGATTGTTCTGTTATCCAATCTGAAATATTAAAATGCAAAATATCATCACGAATAATTTTTGGGTGAGGAATATTATTTTTATTTAACCAAGACAGTTTTTCTTTTTCTAAGAGAGAAAAAAAGCGTTCGTCGCGTTCAATCGCCGTCACATGAAAACCAGATTCAAAGAGGAGCTTTGTCAGAACTCCGCCACCAGGGCCGATTTCAAGAACATGAGTGATGTTCTTTTTCTCAAGTAATGAAATCATATCGCGGATAGGCCAATCGGTATTTAAACACACTTGGCTCAGTTTTTTAATTTGCTTCATTTTTATTTAAATACTCATCATAGGGATCTCTTGCCAA